>JBGPHY010000576.1:0-4300 GCA_041484625.1 Terriglobia bacterium
CTTCTCGTTTTCCCAATTGTGTCAGGTTGCGGCTGTCCTTTGCATGCCCGCTCTAGTTTCATATCTAGGAAGATCGAGGGCTATTCCTACTACACAATTTCTCTCGGCGCTGGTTCTACCTTTGTTGGTGACTGTACCTCGAGCCGTGGGGGCCGGCGCGCTGTACATCATCTATCTCAGCTTCCAAGTGATGACTGAACCCGCGTTGGAGAACTTCATTATGGATTCCGTTTTACCCGAGGAAAGAGCTTTTATCTCTTCCCTGCGCTACTCGACTCACTTTCTGGTCCAGGCAATCGCAGTGTGGCTGACCGGCCTGGCCATTCACCGCGTGGGTTACCCGGTTGTGCTTGTAGTCATTGCCTCGGTAGGGATTGCTGCCTCTATTAGTTTCTACCTCTTATTTCACCGGCGACAGATCCGCGCAGGCGCTAACAACCTTCACATGGCAGCTTCGATTTTGTCGATGGAGCCTCAACCAGCAGTCCTGCCGACTGAGCGGTGGGATTACCTGCATTTAAAACGCCTTCTGGATCTGGTTCTGGCCGCTCTGCTACTGGTTGTCCTTTCTCCGCTGCTTCTGCTGATTGGCCTCGCCCTGCGTCTGACGACACCAGGATCTGTCCTATTCAAACAGGAGCGCATTGGGCTGGGCATGAAGAGGTTCTGGATTTACAAGTTCAGGACGATGGAACTCTCAGGCCAGGAAACCAGTGACATGCGTTGGACCCGTCCTCAGGATGAGCGAGTCACCTCCTTAGGGAGGTTGTTGAGACGCACCAGCCTGGACGAGCTGCCGCAGATTCTGAACGTTCTGCGAGGAGATATGAGCCTAGTAGGTCCCCGGCCGGAGAGGCCCCATTACGTTGAGATCTTTAAGCAGAAAATTCCGGAATATGTGAAGCGGTTCAATGTCAAGTGCGGGATGACCGGTTGGGCACAGGTCAATGGTTGGAGGGGAGACACCTCCATCGAAAAACGACTTGAATACGACTTGTATTACCTGCGAAACTGGAATCTCGGGTTCGACGTCAAGATTCTTCTCCTTACGCTCAGGCGAGGGTTTTATCATGATAATGCGTATTGATCCGGGAGGATTATGGGGAACACACCACTCAGAGTGGATCCTGAACCTCATTGGAGGCTACTAGGCCGTCGTTATCGTTTGATCCTGGGCCTGTCCGTTGCCTGCGCCCTAGGTGCAACAATTTTCAGTCTTCTGCAAAAGAAAACCTATCGCGCGTCTGCCTATTTGCTGCTTTCGGGATCGAAGATCGAAACCGGGCAGACAATGATCCCGAATTATGTGTACTACGAATTGTTGAGGTCGTATGAGGTGTTTCTGCTGAATGACGAGTTGATTCAGGCGACTATCGAGCACTTCGGACTGCAATCCCCGCCTAATTCTCTGACCGTCGATGATTTTCGCAAGCGGAAAATCATCGAGGTCGAATGGACGAAGAATACCCGGTTGCTTGAATTCAGCGCGGAATTCCCCGAGCCGCGACTGGCTGCTGAGATTGTGAATTATTATGTCTTATCGACGGTCCGGTTTAATGATGAGCTTTATGCCCGGGACCTCGAAAAAACGCGAACCCTCTTAAAGGAACAGCTCAACCTGTTCGCCCGGCAACTGGAATCAAAGAGGCAGAGGCTGAATGAATTTGACCAGAATTCGAACCCGGAACTGTCGAGCCAGGACCTGCAAGCCTTGTCCGAGCTCAATCTTCAGAATCAAAGGGATTTGCTCCAGCTCGAAGTCGAAAGAGCTCGGGTTCTAGCTCGAAAAGTTCGCTTTGTCCAAGAGCTAGAAGATGTCCAATCGAAAGCAGGTCCTCAGGACAGGGGATCAGGCTCTTCCGCTCTGGGAAGTAACAATGAATCCGGGAACATTGAAAACAGGCTTCCCGAGCTGCAAAGGAAGATTGCGGAATCAAACGCCAAAATCGCGGAAACTGACGGTGCCATCGAAGTACTCAGGAAATCACAGGAAAGAAGTCGCCCGGAACTGATCCGCCTGCAAAAGGAGAGGGCCACCAAGGAAAATCTTCAGCGACAACTTCTGGATGATTATCAAGCTGCCCTGGACAACTATGAATCGTTTAGTTGGAAGTACCAGGATGCTGCCACAACCGTGGGCTCCCGTTCGACGGACCTGAAAGAGATAGCCGCGGCCATTCCGCCAACCAAGCCCTACAAACCCTGGATCGCTCTGAATTCTATCCTCGGGGGAGCTTTGGGACTGCTCGTATCGATTCCGTTGAGCTTCCTGTTGCATTACATGGAGAAACCGGCCCAAACTGGAACCAAGCAGACAGAGTGACATGGATGACTCCTTGTTTCACAGGTTCGGTTCGGCTAAGCCCTGGTGGCTATAACACCCCTTCGTAACAATCGATGGCCACGAAATGGTTGGTAAGCAGGACTTTCTTCCTTAATTTCCCCCTATGGGCCTTCCTTCTTTCTCTCCTGGCTGTTGTGGGCTGCAGCCTGCTGGTGGGGTTGGTGCGGCCTGAACTCCTGGCGACGCTGACTATACTTGGATTCCTGCTGGTTCTCCTGCTGATCTGGGAGCCATCTCCTTCCAGTTGGTATTATCTTTATGCCGGGTCTGTGTTGCTCTTCCCTCCGTTCTATCCCGGGCAGTGGGGTGGGGAGGTCCCGTTTTTTGTGTCCCACCTGATTTTCCTCGGGGGTGCGGTTGCATTTCTCTTCAGCTATTGGGACTTCCATTTTCAACCTGATCCCGTGGGGCAATGCAGTCTGGGTTTCTTGTTGTCGCTGGCCCTCTCATTGCCATTTGCGTTTTGGCTTTCCGGTCCGGGACAGGGAATAGCGAGTGGTTTAAGGTTCCTGTTGGTGCTGCAGCCTTTCCTGCTTTACTTCTGGCTACGGGGATTGCGGTGGGCCCATTCGCAAGCTGCCTTTAGAAGTCTGCTTCAGGCAACTCTGATTTTTGGAATGATCAGCGCATTATACGGTATCGTTGACTTTGTTTTCCCGATTCCAATTCCTCACCCGTTTGCCGACCAGTACATCTACCTGTTTGGCCAAAGCTTGCGCCGAGCCCAGGGAGTTTTCTACGAAGCGAGTAGTTTTGGAAACCTGTCTGCCTTTTATTGGAGCCTCTGTCTTGTCACCCTCAGTTCCTCAGCTTGGAAGGTATTGAGATTCTCCCGAATCTGGCTGGGTTTGCTGGTGGGAATTTTTGCTGTGGCACTCTTCCTCTCCTATTCCAGAGGATCCTGGGTGAATGCCCTTTTGACGGTCGCGATTTTCTTGCTCTTACAACGAGGTTCCAAATTTCGCCTGGCGATCACGGCAATTCTCTTGACTGGGTTATTCCTGCTCTCCGTATATCTCTGGTTCCCGGAACTGGTCACCAATTTCTTTGAGAGGAGACTCGGGACCCTGGTGGAATTCTGGAAGTACCCCGATGCAGCCACCAGTGGCCGATGGGAAACTTGGAAAACTCTGTTTGGCTTCTTCGGAGACCGTCCCGGACTTTTGTTGTTCGGAATCGGATACAAGAGCGTAGCCAGTACCCACCTGTTCGCTACAAACCTGATTGTCGATAATGGATACCTGAGCCTCCTTTTCGAAACTGGGATACTGGGACTCGCTACCTGGTTTCTCCTCCTCCTCACGTTGCTTCATCAGCTCTTTGAAGTCCGAAGCCACGGGTCCCAGATTCAAAACCTTTATGCCAGTTTTCTCTTTGCATTTTGGTGTGGCCAGATGGTGCAGATGATGACGGGGGACATTCTCACCTATTGGAGGAACCTGGTCGTTTATTTTTCTATGGCAGCCGTTCTGCTTGAAACGTGGGACGGTGAACGCTGATCACAACATGGTTCGATCTCTGCTGTTTCTTGACCAGTTTGGATACCTGGGGGGAGCCCAGCGGGTGCTGTGGGAGATCCTGAAGTCGCTTGATCCAACTGAATATGATTGTTGTGTGGCCATTAACGGCCTGGGGGAATTCCAGGACACCCTGGTGAACGCGAGGATCTCTGTACTCAATTTGCCGCTGGGGAATTATCATTCCGCTCGCAAGACCTTGCCGGACGCAGCACGGTTTGGAGTGCGGACCCTGGCCTGCACCACACATCTGGTTATGCACGGCCGTCGGCGACCCTGGGACATGCTCTGGGCTAATGGTCCCCGAACATTTATTATGGCGGTACTGGCGGGTCTCACAACTGGGACGCCGGTGGTCTGGCATCTCCACAACATCCTCTCTTCCAGGAGCGAGATTTTGTGGCTGCTCACCTTTTCCAGGTGGATGCAGAAGATTATC
>JBGPHY010000577.1:0-4299 GCA_041484625.1 Terriglobia bacterium
GTTGACCCCTGACCTGACCTTGAATCTCGGTCTGCGTTACGAAGTCACTTCTCCCGCTAACGGCCGCGTTGCCAATTTTGACCTGGATCGTGCGCTCATCGTGACCTCTTACGGTTCCAACGGCGTGCCTCATGCCGGGGTCAAGTTCGATACAAACAACTGGGCGCCCCGTGTTGGTCTGGCCTGGTCGCCGGGTAGCAAGCGCACCGTGTTCAGAAGCGCATTCGGAGTGTTCTATTCGACCGAAGGGAATATTTTCGATGATTTGGGCCTCAACCCACCAGCGCTTTCGCTGAACTCGCGGGGTTACAACTCGGGCAATATCCCCGCTGCCGAGCAACTGATCTCATCCGGGTTTCCCCTCGATTTCGTTTTCTCCGATCCTAATCCTGTGGTTGGATCCGTCCGATCCAATGGTCCCAAGCGGGTCTTGCCTTACATCATGGAATGGAACTTTACTGTCCAGCGTGAAATTGCCCACGATTGGATGGCACAGGCAGCTTACGTAGGAACCCGAGGATTGCGCTTATGGAACCATGAAACAGGTGATCTGAACCAGCCTCCACTGCCGTTAGATTCAAATTTCTCAGATTCCACCGGGAACTTCGGCCGTCCTTACTTCAATCGACTGCCCGGCCTGCAAACGATTTACCCCCTGGATTTCCCCATGTTCAGTTTGGCTTACAATGCTCTGCAGACGTCTCTGAATAAACGTTTTTCAAACGGGTTCAATATGCTTGCCTCTTACACATTCGCCAAGAATCTGGGCACTGCTGACGGTAATGTGGCCGGCAATTTTCAAAGTATTTACACGGTCGGTTCAGACAAAGGTCCCGTACAGCCCGACATTCGTCACCGCTTTGTGGTGAGTTACATGTACGAACTGCCTTTCGGGCGGGGAAAATTGTTTTTGAACAAGGCAGGGAAGGGGGCTGACTTGCTCCTGGGGGGGTGGCAGATTTCGGGGATTACAGTTGTGCGGAGTGGTGAGGCCTACAATGCCGGTCTTTCCTATGACCCCACCAACACAAATGCCGGTGGGCGGCCGGACCGCATTCACGATCCGTATGATTTTTCGTTCGATACGGACACTCAGAAAGCTTACGGGTGCAGCTCTCCTGGCAATCAGACGCTGGATTGTTTCTTCAACCAGGGCGCATTTGTCCTCCCACTTATGGCGCCAGGACAACTCTTCTCGCACCAATTTGGGAATGCAGGCCACGGCAATCTGCGCGGTCCAAACCAGGTCAATTTCGACTTTGCCTTACTCAAGAATATCCGTATTAGAGAACGGCATCAACTGCAATTTCGAACTGAATTCTTTAACCTTTTCAACCATCCCCAATTTGCACTTCCTGGCGGAGGCGTCGACCAGCCCGGTGGCGCCGCCATTACAGGTACGTTGCTGGATAATGAAAGAGAGATTCAGTTCGGATTGAAGTATTCCTTCTAGGGCCACTACGGGAATCCCTCAGGATTGCAGGCCGGGGTAGGTACAGGCATTCAACGGATGCGGACAGGAATGGAGGGGGGCAGGCCTTCCATTCTGCCCCCGAATGACGGGAACTACAGGAACAAGGGTGCCAGTACCAACGTGAGGGTGCTCAGCAGTTTGATCAAAACGTGCAAAGACGACCCTGCCGTATCCTTGCACGGATCGCCCACCGTGTCGCCCACCACAGCGGCCTTGTGCGGGTCGGACTTCTTCCCGCCATAAGCACCGGCCTCAATGAACTTCTTGGCATTGTCCCAGGCGCCGCCACCGTTATTGAGGAAGAGCGCCATCAGGATTCCGGTGATGGTTCCCACCATCAGGAACCCTCCCATGACCTCTGCACCGGTGGCTCCAGATTCCGGTCTTCCGTTGAGGTCATAGAGAAGCTTAAAAATCCAGCCGGTCCCCACCGTCATGCCCACCACTAACAAGCCCGGAACCACCATCTTCCCCAGCGCAGCCTTGGTCGCGATGTCCACGCATTCCCCATAATTGGGTTTGGCCGTGCCTTTCATGATACCCGGGTTCTTCTTGAACTGTTCACGAACGTTGTTAATGATGGCATACGCCGCGCCGCCCACCGCCCGGATGGCCAGGGAGGAGAACATGTAAACCAGCATGGCCCCCAGCAGCGCACCAACAAATACCTCGGGCTTATTGAGGTTGATGGCCGCAATCCCCTTCGCGGGACGGAAAGAGGGCATGTAATTACAGATCTCGTCGATGTAAGCCCCGAAGAGCAGGAAGGCTGCCAGTGCGGCGGAGCCTACGGCATATCCTTTGGTCAGGGCCTTGGTGGTGTTTCCGACTGCATCCAGACGATCCGTTTTTTCGCGGATGGCCTGCGGCTGCTGGCTCATTTCCACGATGCCCCCAGCATTGTCAGTGATAGGGCCAAAGCAATCCATAGCCAGGATGTAGGCAGCAGTTCCCAACATCCCCATGGTGGCTACCGCCGTTCCAAATAATCCGGCGTCTTTCAGACCGGAATGGGCACCCAGGTAATAAGAACTTACCACAGCCACGGCAATCGTCAGGATGGGCAAGCCAGTGGATTCCATCCCGACGGCTATCCCAGCAATAATATTCGTGGCGGGGCCAGTCTGCGAGGCTTCCGCGATGGTCTTCACCGGCCGGTAACGATACTCCGTGTAATACTGAGTGATGTAGACAAAGGCTACCGAAGTCAAGACGCCGATAACGCCGCAGATGAAGAAATTGAAATAGTATTGCGGTCCCAACAACCACCGGGAAGCGATGAAAAACCCGATCATCACCAGAATTGCCGTGACGTAATAGCCACGATTCAAGGCCATCATCGGATCTTTATTCTCCTCGGTTCGGACAATCAGGACACCGATGGCCGAAGCGATAATCCCCATGGCTCGGGCCACCAGCGGGAAGAGAATCACGCCCAACAGTGCAAGGCCTTGACTGCCAAACACCTCGGAGTTGGCACGGTACAGACCAGCCGCCAGTATCATGGCGCCGATATTTTCCGCCGCCGTCGATTCAAACAGGTCGGCACCACGACCGGCACAATCTCCCACATTGTCACCCACCAAGTCTGCAAT
This sequence comes from Terriglobia bacterium, assembly GCA_041484625.1. GTDB lineage: Bacteria > Acidobacteriota > Terriglobia > Versatilivoradales > Versatilivoraceae > JBGPHY01. Next base: position 3,070 of record JBGPHY010000577.1, read on the forward strand.
CACGGCCGGGTTACGAGGATCGTCCTCAGGAATGCCAGCCTCAACTTTTCCAACCAGGTCCGCTCCCACGTCGGCGGCCTTAGTATAGATTCCTCCGCCGAGTTGGGCAAACAACGCCACAAAGCTGGCACCAAACCCGTATCCGACGATCATGAGAGGGATCTTGTCGACATCAATGGGAACCAGGGCGCGGACTAGGGTGAACAAACCCGCGACTCCCAGAAGGCTCAAAGCGACCACGAAGAAGCCGGATACTGCCCCTCCACGCAAGGCGGTCTGTAAAGCGCCATTCAGGCTTTTGGTAGCGGCTGCGGCCGTCCGGATATTGGATCGGATGGCAACCCACATGCCCATGTACCCCGAGGCTAGCGAGCAGGCCGCACCAAACACGAAGGAAAGTGTAGTCCAGAGAGCCAATTGGCCCGCACTGGCGGGGTCACCGCCGGTGGGTGTGCGAACGAAGGCATAGAGGATATAGATTAAACAAGCCAAAGCGACCGCCAGGCAGATAATGGTTCTGTTCATCCGACGCAGGAAGGCTTCGGCGCCTGTCTTAATGGCGTCCGAAATCTCCCGCATTTGGGCGCTTCCTGTGTCACGTTTCAGGACGTTCTGCGCCAAGTACACTGCAAAGGCGAGTCCCAGAATACTGATGCCAAATATTAGACTAAGTTCCATGCTGTTTGGACAGCTCCTTTCGATTGATTAAGATAAGAAAATGGAGGAAGTAAATGGGGGGTCGCAATTGAAGAAATTCGTTGGTTCCGGAGTTTGGACTGGGTTCCATGCAGGGCCAGCTTGAACTTCCTCACCGACCCCGAAACCCCGTCTTGGCTGCTTGCACACAAAGGCCGTACAATTGATGCCGGCTTGATTCCCTCAAACCCACAACTACCGGAAAAGAGCGAGCCCGTAACCAGCACCTTCAGAAATCATGGGAAAGATACCTCAGTTTGAGTTTGACTTCCAGTGATTGTTCAGACTCTCTTTCGTTTAGGATTAAGAGCGACCCTTTCAGGCCGACTGAGTGTCTGGCATGACCGGATCCTCGCTGAGGGACTCGGACTCCTCAACGGTACATCGGCTACTAGTCTTCCCCGAACAGGGATGCAAGGCCCTTTCAAGCTCGTTGGCAATCCATTGCGGCGGTTTTTCGACCACTTACATTTGCTCCCAGTAGGGTCGGAAAAAAATAAAAGGCCTCTTGACACTGCGAAAAAGCTTGGATAA
>JBGPHY010000578.1:0-4292 GCA_041484625.1 Terriglobia bacterium
AATGGCCGGGCTACTGTCGCCGATACCACCCAACTTCACGGGTGGGGACGTCAACCTGCGCTTTTCACCGGACTCTAGCGAGAGCAAGAACAAGGCGGAATGCTCGTCGGAGTTATCCTTGTCAACGACTACCAGCCAGTTGCCGTCCGGGGACCAGGCTAGAAAGTGACCGAAGACGATTTCCCCTGGGAAAGAATAAGTCTCAGCGAGTTTCCGCTCCGGGCCCCCGATAGGCGAGATCAACTGCACGGCTGTTCTTCCTGAGGTGCAGTCTAGTCCCCTGAGGAAAGCGATCCAGCGGCCGTTCGGCGACCAGGCGGGATTGAGATCAAGGGCTGGATCAGTCGTTATGCGGTGCTGCGTTTCACTTCCAATCTGCTTGACATAGATATCAAAGTTATCCTGTTTCTCTCCATTCCAGGAGAATGACACCTGGTTGCCGTCCGGCGAGAAACTGGGGAAGAGTTCGATACCTGGGTAGCCGGTGAGGGGAACAACGGTCAGGGGAGCTTCCGGCGTCTGACTGGTGGAACGATTCAACCACAAAGCACCTCCTGCCGCTGCGAGGATCAATAGTGCCACGACCGCCCAGAGAAGGGCCCGGCGACGACCCCGCTGCCGTGTAGTTGTTGTGACCAACGCTTTCGACTTTACTTCCTCCTTCAACTCCTCCAGTGCAATCTTCACCTCCGCCATGGTCTGCCAGCGGCGTTCCCGATCCTTGCGCAGGCAACCGGCGAGGATTCTCTCCAGCTCCAGGGGCAGCCCATCAACAACCTGACTGGCTGGCCGGGGCTCTTCCCGTAAAATGGCGGTCAGGATTGACAGCGTGGAATCTCCTTGGAAGGCTTTTTCGCCAGTCACCATTTCGTAAAGGACTGTGCCGAAACTGAAGATATCCGAGCGCGCGTCGACCTTCTTACCCTCAGCCTGCTCCGGGGACATGTAAGCCACCGTCCCCTGAATCACGCCCTCTATGGTCAAACTCTCCTTCTCGGTCGCGCGGGCGTCTGGGACCCCCGTGCCCTGCGCCGGTTCGATGAACGCGCGCGGGAGCGCACGTTCCACCAGCTTGGCCAGTCCAAAGTCCACGAGTTTCGTTCCTGCCTTCGTTAACATGACATTCCCCGGTTTCAAATCCCGATGTACGATGCCGTGGCCATGGGCGTCTTCCAAAGCGCTGGCCATCTCCACCGCAAATTGCAGGGCCTGTTTCAGGGGAAGCCTGCCCTTTTCCAGGCGCTGGGCCAATGTCTCTCCCTCCAGGTATTCCATCACCAGGAAGTCGATGCCGTCCTGCCGGCCAATGTCATGCAGAGTGCAGATATGGGGATGATTGAGATTCGACACCGCCCGGGCTTCCCGCTCGAAACGCTGCCGCAGGTTCACATCGTTCGACAAGTGGGAAGGGAGGACTTTGATGGCGACACTGCGCGTCAGGCGCGTGTCCTGGGCGCGGTAGACCTCCCCCATCCCCCCGGCACCCAGCAGGCAAACAATTCGGAAGGCGCCCAGCTGACGGCCCACCAGCGACGGCTTTTGATCCTGGGCTATTCCCTTGGAGGCAATGTGAACGGCTGGGGAGCCCAAGAAACTGCCCGCTTGCTGGTGGGCGCCGAGCAGCTTTTCCACTTCCCGGCGCAGCTCTTCATCTCCGGCACAGGCCTGATCGAGGAAGACAGATCTCTGACTGGCTTCCAGCTCCAGGGCTGAGTCCATCAGCTTGTCGATTTGCTGCCAGCGTTCGGGAGTCATAAAAGCAGTGGTCCGTGATCAGTGGTTATTGATCAACATGAAGCGTTACCCAAATGCGCTAACGCATCCTACTGCCTGACAGGGTTGCTATCGGATGGGAGGATTATATCACGATCAATTGAAACCACGTCTTCTGAAGTGAAAATAGACAAGGGGATTGCATTTTAATTGACTTGATTGACTTGACAGGGGAGAACTGCGGTGCATTGGTGTCAACTTAAGCCCAGGTGAACCCCGCAGGGGTTGAACATAAGTAGCCACGGGTGAAGCGTGGTGACAGCGGTCACCCGCGGAACCCGTGGTCCGGATGCCAACGACGAAATCAACCCTAAATGGGTTGAATCTCCCACAGTCCCCTGTTCAACCCCTGCAGGGGTGGAAGGCATCTTGCCTCCCACCCCGGGTTTCGTTCTGGGCTGGCGTCCCATCACTGCACCCGCGGCTATCCAAGTTGTTCCCTTCCGGGGAGGGGCAAGCGGCCGTAGGGCCGCTGGGGTGGGTTCTCTCCACTGGCCATGGAGTACCCCTCAGAGGAAAATCAGCCCGGGTGCCTGTACGTAGCTGAAGGGGACTGATCGTCTGCCAAGGTTACCCCCTGACCACCTGTCCCTTGCCCGTTGTCACTTCGTGCCTTTCACGGCCTGGTACAGCCAGGCTTTGGCTTTCTCCCACTCGCGCATGACCGTGATGGGGGCAACCTTCAGCACCTCAGCGGTCTCCTCGACGCTGAGTCCTCCAAAGAAGCGGAGTTCCACGATCTGCGCCTTCCTTTCATCGAGCCCGGCCAGCCTGTCGAGGGCTTCATCCAGCGCCAACAAATCCACGTCTGGCGATCTGCCCACCACGGCTCCCTCATCCAGTGACAACAGCACGGCCCCACCGCCCCGTTTCTGGGTTTGCTCTGCACGGGCAAATTCCACCAACACCTGACGCATTAACCGGGCTGATATGGCAAAGAAGTGCGCCCGATTCTGCCAATCGAGATGCTGGGCGTCAATCAACCGCAAATAAGCTTCATGGACCAGGGCGGTGGTTTGCAGTACATGGCCCGGACGTTCCCGGATCATGTAGTGGTGGGCTAGCCTGTGAAGCTCGCGGCTGACGACCGGAACCAGTTGTCCCAATGCTTCTTTTTCGCCGCTGCGCCAAGCCAGCAGGAGTTGCGTCACGTCCGGAGGCGTGGGAGTGGCCATAGCCTTCCATTTGTCTGTTTTGCTTGTGCCAATGGGGCTGAGTATAGCACGGATTAAAAAGAATGATAGTTCGTTGCGAGGTTTCTCGCATTAGGGGGGTGATGACAGGAAGGCAATGACACCAGAAAGGACGAGGCAGTTGCGGCCACTGGACTGGCTTTCTTAAAGAGCGACAAAGACCACACAGGCCTTGCCTGTCAGCAGATTCCTTGAACTGCGGAGGCAAAGGCCATGAAGAGTCTATCTCAAAGTCCTCGACTTACAGCATTTGTTGTTGCCTTGGCTTTGGTTGATCCCCTGCTACTGGAAGCCGGTGATAACAATGCCCCTACAGCCACTATGGTAATCCGGGTTTATGATTATGCGCGGCTTCCAGAATGGAGGCTGAATCACGCCGAGGGTGAGGCCGACAAAGTGTTTCGGCAGGCCGGCCTGAAAACGGTCTGGGTTGAATGCCCGGTCACTCCAGAAGAAGCTTCAAGGTTTTCCAGTTGTCCTAAAGAGGCGAATCCCCGCGACCTGGTTCTAAAGATCATCCCCCAGTTTAACGCCAAGCGCGAGGGGTTCTCGGATTCCCTGTTTGGCTTCGCTGCGGGTTTTCAGGTGAGCGTTATCAGTGAGCGCGTCGAGGACATTGCCAGGGCCAGCGACTGCCTTCCGTCCAAGATCCTCGGCCTGATGATCGCCCATGAAATTGGCCATGCGTTGTTGGGACCCCATTCTCACTCTCCCAATGGAATCATGCGTCCCTTGTGGGGAGAAAACGATTTTCGTATGGCTACCCGCCAATCGTTGAGCTTCCAGGACGACCAGGTGGCCCGGATCCGCTCGAGCTTGTCGATAAGAGCCGTTTCAGGGGAATAGCGTGAGATTCAAAAGTCGGGGGACAATTCCGGTGGTAACGCGCACTGGCGCGTAACCACCGGCTACTCTCTAGTGTCCCTTCGGGACAACAAAAATCAAGGTTTTCCCCAATCACCTGTCGCACTTTGAATTGCACCCACCTGCTTCTAATAGCTCGGAAAAACCATAAAAAGGAAGTAGAATGCCGGGAAATCCGATTCATAGTGAAAGACACCATGCAAAAACCTGTTAATCCCAACGCGCCTCAACGCCTGGCATCGCTCGATACCTACCGGGGTTTTGTGATGTTCCTCATGATGGCTGAGGTAGTTCGTCTCAGCCGGGTGGCTGCTGCTTTGCCGGACAGCAGCTTCTGGAATTTTCTGGCTCACCATCAGTCGCATGTGGAGTGGATTGGTTGCTCCCTGCATGATCTCATCCAGCCCTCGTTTTCGTTCATGGTTGGGGCGGCCTTGCCCTTTTCAATTGCCAGCCGTTTGG
>JBGPHY010000579.1:0-4275 GCA_041484625.1 Terriglobia bacterium
AGAGGTTCATGTAAGCCGGGGCCTTCCCATCCAAAGGTGCCTCCAGCCAGGAAGAGGCGACAGCTGCCGGCAGGGCCAATTCCAGGGAGACCAGGGTGTTGCCGAAGTTGTCGGTTCCATTGGACTCGACCTGGTCGATCGCTTTGTCCATATCGCCAATGAAAGTGATGAAAGAGTGACCGTCATCCTCGCGACCAAAACACCCTGCGAAATAAGTCTCGACGTACGGTTTCAATTGGTATTGGAGATCGGCCCGCCGCATGGCCCGGCGTGCCTGGCGGAACGAGTAACCGTAGTCCAGCGACTCTGTTGAATGCACCCGCACGGCGTTTCCCGAACGAGCAGGCAGAAATCCGCCGATGACCAGGCGACTGTTACGGGTGTTGCCCGACACTACCGTGTCTTCCGCCTCTAATTCGTAGACCAGCAATTTGCCTTCGTGCTCGTCCATGAGACGGGCGCGAGCTAGCGCCGTATTGATGTGGTCCAGCGACGTCTTGTAGAAGGGGAGATGGACCTCCACGTGGCTGTGTCGGCTCACCTGGTGGGTTAGAGTGGCCAGATTCAGCCGAATCCCGTCAACTGGCTGGGCCAGAAGGTTCTGAAAGTTCCCGCTGACTGCCTCTTGCAAGTAGGAGAGAGTATCCGGTTTACTTAAATCGAAGACCACGTCCAACAGCGCAGTCTGGGCCGCTGCCTGCTGGTAAGAAGCTGCAAACTCGAACTCGTATTTCCGCTTCAGGGCAGTCACTGCCTTAGCGTAGAACTCCTGGCCTTTTTCTTGGATCAGGTGAACTGTCTGGCGGACTTGCTCGACGCTGTTCAAATCAAGATGTTCACCCAGAAAGGTTGCGAGCCGGGCTTTCAGCCACTCGTCTATTTTTTCAAAAGAGACCTGGTCGGTGATGCTTTCGAGTTGCTGCAATCCCAGTCGCTGATTGATGGCTTCCTGCAACTGGTGAAGAATGGCCTCGGTGGTCTTCTCGTCGAGAAGTTCGGCGGTCAGACGGGCAGCTTCTTGCACTACTTGGAATTGTTGCGTACTGGATACGGCTCTGAGCAGACCATCCACTGCGATCGAGCTCAGCCATCGGCCTGCCGGAGTCTGAAAGAAATCAACTCTCTGGAGTTCGCGGTTTAATAAAGCCTTGACGCTGTCCAGATTGCCTTGCGCGATTTCTCTGGCCATGCTGCGGATTAAACTCAGATCCACCTGTTCGCCTATCAACTTCCAGAGCATGCTCGAAGCGCGATGATCCAGATGATTCCACGTGTCGACGGTCTGTTTGAGGCGGGCAAGGGCCTCGTCAAATGTCTGCGCTGGATCGATTCCGGTGAGCTGGTGGACCAGGCGCATACCGTAATCCGTGCTGACGCCAGCTAGCGCACCGGACGGAGTTTGTTTCGGGTCCGACCATTGGGCCAGATCGTGCAGGATCTGCAGTCCATGGACCCCAAACACAGCCTTGACGAAGTCATCGAAAGTAGCCGGCACAAATTTCCCGGGGTCCGCCTGGACCACCACCCCTGAATTGAAGGAGAAATCCCAGCCCTTCTTTCGTTGCTTGTGAAGACGCAGCCGGACATTCAAGTCGGATGGATCGGAGGACTCCCGCCCCAGCACCAAGGCAAAACTGCCGCTGGCCTGGAAGCCCAGAGAAGCACTGATCCCCAATTGCAGGCGAAGACCGATGTCCCCTCGGATACCGCCCAGTTCTGCCGCGCGAACCCAGTTATAATCGAACCCATACTGGACACCGAGCTTGAGAGCGATGTTCCCATCGACCTGGGTGATCAACCACGTGCCGGGAAGCAAAGCATCCGGGGAATTCACGTGGGAAGGCAGAATCCAGCTGTTTACCGTTTCGGTAACAGCATCCAACAAACCAGTCTGCTGGTCCAACCGGCGGATGACGGCGTAGAGTGCTTCTCGCTTCCCGTCTACGGCAAAGGTCACAGCGCCAGGTCCTCCCAAGGCCACTGAACCCTTGCCAGAGGCTGCCAGATCGTAACCCCAGCGCAGAGCAGCAAAAGAGACTGCCGGATCTGCAGTTAATTTCAGGCCCAGGCTCTGTTCGAGGCCCAATTTTTCTGACAACTGGTTAGGGTCAGCGGAAATGGCTAAACCGGCAAAAGCACCCCCACCTCCAGAAAAGGACACCTGGCCAGCGCCTGTACCGAACTGGATATCCCTGCCCGTGTCCGCGTGAAATGTGAAGGTGCCGAAGTCAATAGACTTGTTTGAAATCGGTGCGTTCTGAAAGAGCGCTTGGGCGAGTTCAGTGCTGTTGGCGGGGGGGATGATATTTACGTTGAGGGAAGATGTCGTCCCCAGGAATTGCAGGTTTCTCTGGAACTTAATGATTCTTGAGTCGTCGGGCGGCATCACCAGGGTCCTTTACTTAGGGCTGAGAATCTGTGAAAAAATTCGGAATTCCGGAAAAACGCCGTGTGAGGTTGAGGCTTTGAGAAAGCCTCAACGGCCTACACTCATTCCAAAGGTCTTGCGGGAACTTTGTAGGACGGGTCCCCCGACCCGGCGCATTTTTTCACAGCTTCTGTGCAATTACGGGAAAGATGCGGTCGCGAGCGGGGAGTGCGGGAAGGGTCTCGGAAAACGGAACCTCGACCCGTGGCCAACACGTGCACACCCTGAATAACAACGCCACATCTGGTTTTAGGGAAAAAAGAACAAAAGGAATATAGCACCGATCAAAAATGCAGGCAAGACAAAATCATAAGGACCACTCGACGGTGAGACTTTCTAGCTATGGCAGGGATACTGTGACCGTATTCTAGGGAGTGAGTGCGACGGCCCCAGACCGCCGCACAAGTCTTGATACAGGAGGATTCTGAGCGGCGCATGCTGGCCGCAAGGCTGGGCTAAACCAGAATGTCCTGGGTCCACCCCGCGCGTACTATTTTAATCTCGTCTAAACGGCTGGTTCCCAAACCATACCGTTCATCGGCCATGGCTACGCAGAGGGGAGGAGGCGAAAGTGGCCAGGGTTCACCGCGCAGGGCTTTACGTTTCTCCGTGATGATCTTCAGGCAAACGGTTTCTACGGCAACCGGATCAGTGCCCGCAATCAGGCCACGGTAATTCCAGAGGTAACGAGGATCGGGCTGAGGTCCCTTGTCGCAAAGAGGGCGCAGGGCGTCCACCAGCACCAGGCGGGTCTTTCCACTGATATGGGGCATCTTCCAGATCTCCCCCAGCTTGGCATTGTTGGCATCATGGTAGCTGGAGGGGCGACCGGAAAAGGTGATGTAATTCTTAAGCACCGTCCCAATACCAGTCAACCAGTGGGCCTTCAGTGCCGGCAAAGCGACCAGCGCCGTGCAGGACTTAGGGTGATCGGGACCCCCTTGCGCATCACTGATTTGGCTGCTGGGGAAGCCCGCATTGACCAGTGAGGCCTTGACAGCGTTAATGAGTTCCTTGTGAGTCGGATTCAGGTGAGGGGTCGCCACCACACCAATAATGTCCTGGGCGTTCAGAAGGGAAAGCCATGCATCCTTCTCGCTTTTTTGGCCGGTGACGAGCATCAAGATCTCTGCCAGCATCTGCTTGAGCACGGCATCATCCACCTGGTTGGAGGCACTGAGAGCCTTGGCGTCCCGGATGATCGTTACAGTGCTGGAGCGAGGTGGCCGGGCACTGATCTGGGGCATTGACATACCGGTCATTGATGCCCCCAACATGGCTGTGGCGCTGCCGCGCACGAAGTCTCTTCGGGTTATCGCAGTCTTTGGTTCATTCATGAGGACTCTCCCTGGGTTGGAGGTTATTTGTGGACGAATTTATGAAACGCAAGGCAGTCTCCCGGTCCGGACATTCGAAAACCAGGGACAAGACCTCTCCGGCCCGCCGATAACCCATCCATCCGTCCTCAATTTGATGAAAGTCAGAATCACTAGCAGTCGACAAAGGGTCCTTTTTTTCGGGAAGGTAGGTCTTCCAAAAATGCTCCAGCGCCTTCCCGGCTGAGGAGGAGTCGGGGTAAAGGATCAGAACCAGGTGTATCGGAGGAAGCCTGCCCGGGTTCTTGTCAGGCTCAAATTCAGAGTGAATGGCTTCGACAGAAAGGTCAAGATCCAGCAAGTTTTCATTGCTCAGGAAATAACACAAATTCAGCACTAGGTGGGAACGGAAATAGCACAAGCGGTCTCGTCTCAGGGTCCAGGAGGGGGAAATGTTCTTCTCAATCTTTTTCAAGATCCGGGGCGCAAGGTGCTGAGGACCACCATGGGCGATTGTTTTCCCCAGTTCGA
>JBGPHY010000580.1:0-4256 GCA_041484625.1 Terriglobia bacterium
ACCCGGGACCGCGCTCTGAACAAGGCGGCCACCTGGTTGAGGGCGGGGGTCTACTTGGGGGCGCGCGGCCCCGCGTGGTCCCCCCCCCCCCCCCCGGCCTTGGGGGTGGTGGGGGGGGTGGGGGCGGTGACGGCCCTGTTTGCGGCCTCCATCGGGCTGGTGCAGAACGACATCAAGCGGGTGCTGGCTTATTCGACGGTGAGTCAGCTGGGCTACATGTTTCTGGGGTTGGGGGTAGGGGCGTTTGCAGCCGGGATCTTCCACCTGATGACGCATGCTTTTTTCAAGGCGCTGCTGTTTCTGGGGGCGGGCAGTGTCATTCATGCGCTGGGCGGGGAGCAGGACCTGCGGAAGATGGGAGGGTTGAAGGAGAAGATCCCGACGACGTGGGGGACGATGCTGGCCGGGACGCTGGCGATCGCAGGCTTTCCGCCGCTGGCGGGATTTTTCAGCAAGGACGAGATTTTGTGGAAGGCCTTTTCGAGCCCGCGAGGGCACTGGGGGTTGTGGCTGGTGGGGGTCGTGACCGCGACCCTGACGTCGTTTTACATGTTCCGGATGTTGTTTTTGATTTTTTACGGGAAGTCGCGGATGAGCCGCGAGGTGGAGCAGCATGTGCACGAGTCGCCGCGGAGCATGACGGGGGTGCTGGCGGTGCTGGCGGTGGGATCGGTGGTGGCGGGCTGGGTGGGGATTCCAGCGGTGCTGGGGCTGGGGATCGGGAACGGCTGGGAGCGGTTTTTGGAGCCGGTGTTTGAGAATGGGGTGAAGCTGGAGGGGGGACACGGAGGGGCGGAGCTGGAACTGGGGCTGATGGCGGTGTCGGTAGCAGTAGCGCTGGCGGGGTGGGGGCTGGCCAGGAGCTTCTATCTGAAAAAGCCGCAACTGCCCGAGCGCTGCATGACCCGCTTCCGCGGCCTCTACATCACCCTGCTCAACAAGTACTGGGTGGATGAGATCTATGACATGCTCTTCGTGAACCGCACTAAAGATCTCGGAAATTTCCTGTCGCGATTTGACCTGAAGGTGATCGACGGAGGCGTCAACGGCTCGGCCTTCATCACCCGGCTCACAGGATCAATCTCCGGATTCTTTGATTACTGGTTCGTTGACTTTGCGGTTCGCCGGTCAGACTTGATCTACTACATGAGTTATCCGTTGAGACGAATACAGACTGGGATTGTCCAGAATTATGCGGCCATGACCGTGGCTGGAATTTTGGTCCTTGTCAGCTATTTCCTGCTGAGATAGACACGATGAAGGCCAAAATGATAGGGGAAAGGGCGAAAGTGGGGCGTGCCATCCTCTTTTCACCTTTGCCTTTCGCTTTTTGCCTTCTATTCAGGAGTTTCTATGTTTCAAGACCATCTGCTCTCTGTAGTGGCTTACACGCCGCTGGTGGGCGCGTTGCTGCTGATTTTCATCAACAAAGAGAATAAGAACTTCATCCGCTGGTTTGCTAATATCGTTGCCGGTTTGGGGTTCCTGGTGTCGATCCCGCTGGTCACCCGCTTCGATCCCAGCCTGGGCGGTTTTCAATTTGTAGAGAGGATGGAGTGGATTCCGTCTCTTGGAGTGGAATACCACTTCGGAATTGATGGCATCAGCCTCCTGCTGATCATCCTCACCACTGGGTTGGGTTTCCTCTCAGTCTTGTCTTCGTGGACCGCCATCCAAGAACGCGTAAAGGAATATTACATTTTCATGCTGTTGCTTCAGACCGGGATGCTGGGCGTTTTTATGGCCCTGGACTTTTTCCTGTTCTATGTATTCTGGGAAGTCATGCTGGTTCCCATGTACTTCCTCATAGGGATCTGGGGGGGGCCTCGGAAGGTTTATGCCGCCATCAAGTTCTTCCTCTATACCCTGCTAGGCTCCTTACTCATGCTGCTCGGCGTCCTGTCCCTGTACTTCTACAACCACAAGGTAACGGGGATCAGGACTTTCAGCATTCCCGAACTGTACAAGCTCAATTTGCCCTGGGAGTATCAATTCTGGATATTCCTGGCTTTCTTCATTGCATTCGCCATCAAGGTCCCGATGTTTCCCTTCCACACCTGGTTGCCGGATGCCCACGTGGAGGCGCCGACGGCCGGTTCTGTCATCCTGGCTGGGGTGCTCTTGAAGATGGGAACTTACGGCTTCCTGCGATTCAGTCTTCCCATGTTTCCCGATGCCGTTCGCGATACCTCTTCCTTGAGTTTCCTGGGGTACCGGTTTGGTTTGAGAGATATGATGATCGTGCTGTCCATCATAGGGATCGTGTATGGCGCGTTGGTGGCGCTGATGCAGAAGGACGCCAAGAAATTGGTGGCTTACTCCTCAGTCAGCCACCTGGGCTTCTGCATGCTGGGCATGTTTGCACTCAATCCCAACGGGATCAATGGCAGCATCCTTCAGCAAATCAACCACGGTATATCGACCGGGGCTCTCTTCCTGATTGTAGGAATCATATATGAGCGGCGGCATACTCGCGAGATCTCTGAATTTGGAGGACTTTCCCACGTGATGCCCACCTATGCCACCATCTTCATGATCATGACAATGTCCTCCATTGGCCTTCCCGTCCTCAACGGATTCATCGGGGAATTTACTATCCTGGCTGGAGCCTTTCAAAAGAACATCTGGTGGGGTGTTTTCGGCTGCCTCGGCATAGTTCTAGGGGCTGCCTATATGTTGTGGCTCTACCAGCGGATGATGTTTGGCCAGGTCAGCAACCCGAAGAACCAGGGCCTTAAGGACATGAACTTCCGTGAGTTTGCCACACTCTTCCCCCTGGTGATTATGGCGTTCTGGATCGGGCTGTACCCGAAACCGTTCTTCCGGATCATCGAGAAACCGGTCAACCAGATTGTGGCTAGGCTGGATCCGGGATTCTTCTCAAGACCTCATCAAGCTCAACATCTGGGGAGTCAGACACCCAAGATGGCAGTTTTGAGTGCAGACGCTTCGGTTAGGCAGCCCAAGTAATAGAGGAGAATTTCATCCAGAAGAACGGGCAAGCGGAAGAGAGCAATTGCCGCTTGCCATTTTTTTTGGGGGGGAATAGCTAATCCGATTTCTTCATCACATGAGGCCTGTAAGGTCGCTTTATTCAATCCCGGGCAACGGGCTGGGAATGCATGCATGGAAGAAAAGGAGGCATTAAGTTCTGAAAAGAGCGTGCTAAAACGCTCCTTAGAGCTGGATCAATCGAACCTCATACTTACCCAGGGCGTTGCCCCATAAGCGCTAACTTGCTGGCGAAGGTTTCACCGGTTAGAGAGCCAACCGCCAAGAACGCCAAGGGCGCCAAGAAAGGATTGTCGAATCTATCCACTCGTCAGTTCCTCAGGATGGTTTCGGACCACTCGCTGGATGCCGTCGCGTAGCAAGATCACGTTCCAGTTGATAATCAATCCCAAAGACAAGCCACTCAGTTTGAGATAAGTCAACAGCTGTGCAACGTGGATGGGAAGAATTTTTTCCACCGTTTTGTTCTCTACTAAGACCAACTGGTCGATCCGCATATCGATTCGATACCCCACTTCAATCAGCACTCCTTCAAACTGCAGGGACAGAGCCACTTCGGTTTCAACACGGTGCTGACGTCTTCGCAGTTCGTGTGCCAGGCAAGCCTGATACGCTGATTCCAGAAGCCCTGGACCTAAAGCACGGTGGACTTTAATCGCTGCGTCGACAATGCCTTTCGCTACCTCGTCGGCAGTCACGCTAGCTCCTTCGTCTTGGCGTTCTTGGCGCTCTTCGCGTTTCTCTTTTACCGTTAAGTTAGCGCCTATGAATGGCGTTGCTCTGAGGTTCGACTATCTCAGCCTTTTGGACTGACTGACGTCGTTCGCCGCCTGGGGAAGCAGTACTCCTACTTCACCATCCACCCATCTGAGAGCTGAATCGTGCGGCTGCCGTAGGAAGCATTGCGGTCGGAATGGGTCACCTGAATGATCGTCATTCCCTCCCGATTCAGCCTCGCAAACAGCTGCATGATCTCGTCTCCCTGGCTCGAATGCAAGTTGCCGGTTGGCTCATCGGCCAGGATCAGTTTGGGCGAAGCCACGACGGCGCGAGCCACGGCCACCAGCTGCTGCTGCCCGCCCGAGAGCTGGTTCGGATACAAGTCCTTTTTCCCGACAATCTGAAAACGGTCCAGCAGATCGCAGACGATGCTTTGCCGCTCGGCTCTTGGGGTATCTCGATACGACAGGGGAATTTCCAGATTCTCATAGACCGTCATGTCGTCCAGCAGATGGTAGCTCTGG
>JBGPHY010000581.1:0-4248 GCA_041484625.1 Terriglobia bacterium
AAGTGGCGCCATAACAGGAACGTTCTATTCAGCCTCTCGGGGAGGCCACCGAATACGTAGGCCGCTGCTGCACTTGAGGTCGAGACCGGCGCGGATCGTTGCGCTGCTCGCGGGGCTAGCGTCACTGATCTGGCTCATCTTGAGGGTAGTCAGATAAACTGCCCTTGGCTCCGCGCGCAAGATGGTACGGCAGAGCAGAGCCGACGGTGCCTGCGGCACCGGGTGACGCTATGACACGTCACCCCAGAATGGGTGCTGCACAGCAACTTTGGTTGCTGTAGGGGAACCATCGCGGAATCAAAGATCGGACGTCCAATTGGCGGCGGGAAGTAAATTCCGGGACAGAATCTTGCTATTTGGCGTCGCGCTATCGGTGTGCCTGATAGGCGGCGGCGTGTTGGCATTTGAAATTTATCACATCAATCAAGCGTGGTTTTTCTTTGCATGGAGTTCCATCTTTCTGCTTCCTCTTGTGGGGAAGGAGTTTCGCAGTTATTTCCGACAACCGGCCTTCGTTGCTTTCTTTGCAGTCTGGATGACTGTCCACGGCGCGACCGTCGTCGCTATGATAGCTTGGGCTTCTGTCGTCCTCTGGCCGCTAATTTAGCTGATGGAGCTGGCAGCCGGGTTCATAGCCGCGCACTGGCTTTTCGGTTACCCACTTCATCAAAAACAGCAAAAGGAATGAATACGGCGTGCGCAACCGCAACGCTTGCTCCAATAGCAGCCCCACTTGGGCGTTCATAAAAACCTTCTTCACAACACTGCCCTCTACCGGCCCCGGTTCCTGCCTGGCAGTATTTACTGATGCCATCAAGAACCCTCTGAAGTCGGCCGGGACGGCCGCGAGGACTATCCAGCAAAACGCGGCTGGCATCCAGGGTGCGGCTATAGCCCCGACACAGTGGGCGGGATCGTTGGACGCAAACGCGATGATGACTTCCGTGCTCAATTCCGACGGTGAGACAACTACAGCAGTCCTGACCGCTAATGCCGTCGTATCGATCGGAATTGCTAATGCCAGCTGCGCCGTCGCGGCGGCAGTCCCCAAGGCACCAGTTGCCTTCTTAGGCGCAGTAGACTTGACTCTTCTCTACGGGGTTACACAAGAGCTGCGCGCAGCGGCGGCGGGCACATGCCATCCTTAGCAAATGGCGAAGGGCGCGACAGTGCTGTCTCGCGGGACCTGAACCCTACAAAGATCAAACCCGGATGCCTGGACAAGTTCCTTTTGGTCGGTGCCGCGTTGGTGGTCTGTGTGGTAGGAGGCGCTGCATTCTGGCTGGCCGAAGACTACCACGTGAACCCGGCATGGGTATTCTTTGCGGGGAATTCTATTCTTCTAATTCCATTAGTTGGGGGAGAGTTCCGGAAGCAGTTCGCGAAGCCCTCATTCATCGTATTCTTCGTGTTCTGGATGATAATGCACGGCCTGACGGTTCTCGCCCTTATGCGTTGGGTTGATGTGCTTTATTGGATTCCGCTCTTGGGTGTCGAGCTTTTTGCCGGTTACTTTATAGCTTACTCTGTGTTCAACGTTCCAGCGGAATGAATCACTGGTACAGGAATTGCGGCAATAGCAGCGGCTTCACTCTCGGCATCCGGGCACCCGGCCAAACATTCAATCAGTGTCTCGTTCAGAACGCAAAGAACCACAGCGCCGGAGGCATAGCTGACCTTACTGGGCTGACGAGCGTAGTTGGGGCACCCGACCTCGGCACCAGCACCGTTGGGCAGGTATTTGCCGGGAATACATTTACAGGCGCCTATGCGGGCCTTGCCGGCTCCTTCGAGGACATAGCAACAACAGCGGGGACGTCAACACCCGACCTGCTTAACGCAGCGATAGGCTCTACGACAACGTTTGGCAGAAGGACCTCGAACATCATGGCCCTTAACTTGGCCGGGAAAGGGGGGCTCCCTCAAGCGTTGAGTTCTTCCTCAGGCGGGCTAAAGTCATTGCTCGGCACCGCGAGTAAGGCGCTGAATCTCGGGCTGGATGCTTCCTTAAAGGCCGCTATTGATGCTGGTTTGGCGGGAGCCGAGGTTATCGGTTGCCTCGTCCCACGGTGATCGTATGGAAAAGCCAAAAACAACGATATCGCAAGTGAAGAGCGGCTTCCGGTTGGTGGCGCTCATACTCATCGGTTTTGTGGTCGCAGGGATGTTTTTTGGTGGCGTGATGAGACTGTGGTTTCTCGGAGCGGTTGACCGCAGTACGTGGTCAGGTCGACACGCTGCCATTGTTGCACTAGTCTTTCTCATGGTATCGATCCCAATTATGTTCGTAACCATGAACCGATGGTTGAAAGTGATGGCAGGCTTTCTAGGCCTCGCTGTTCTGAACGGTTTGATAAGTTTGGGGACAGGCCATGTGCTGGCAAATCCCACCATGCCCATCTCACGTCTTTATGCCCTGTCTTTGACGTTCTTCTTCGCGGCGGCGTCTGTGTTGGCGGGCAAAATGAAAAACCGCAAATTAAGTGTGGTGGACCGAATCTTGGTAATGGCCTTTCTGTTCAGCCTTGGGATCCTAATTTCCTTTCAAGGGCAACGGGAACTAACCAAGAGTGAGCCTTTCAATAGCGCCTATTTCATCCTAATGGGCATCGCACTCGGCTGCCTTCCCGTCGCTTGGGGGTACGACCGTCTGCGGCGTCGTCGTGGCCACAATCTGCCTGGCCACCACCTGGAAGGTCCCGCTGGTTCCCCAGCCGATCCGACCTGACAACGTGTCCCAAGAGTTCCGCTGATCGCGTGTGGCACCGATTAGTGGGGGTAACGCCTAACCTGAAAGGCGCGGTGCCTTCGGCACCGGGATGGGGGTGATCTGCCCCCTGGCTCCGCGCACGGGATCATACGACACTCGACCTTGGCCTGCCTGGTGCCCTGGTTGCCACATTTTCAGCGGGCGCTTATGACTCCTTCTTCGATAATCTTGTGGCGCTTATGCGGACCACGCACTGGCCGACGTAAAACTCTTCGGGGACTTGTAACGAAAGAAGAGTTAGACTGTCGCTCCCTCCTCTGCCCGCATTTCAAAATCCAATTGCGGGGATTCCAATGACTGAAGAAAGAAAGCACGCAATTCTCTTCGCGGCCACACTCTTATCTGCACGAAAGCTCATCGAGATGGAGCCCGACAAACCCAACATGGCGAAGGGCTACATTGTGGACAAGGCAATTGAGGACGCAGCTTTTATCCTCGAAAGGATTGATACGCGTTGGCCCGCACCGTAAAAGCTGTAGTCTTAGTGAGAAAAATTGTGTTGCTACCGATGAGCCATCTTCTGAGCCATAAGCAGAATAAGCTTCCGGTGGTCTTCATCGGACTTGCCTAGCAGACGGCGAAGCTTGCTCAGATACCGCCCATCTTTGCCTGAGCTACCCCATGCGATTTCGTCAGACGACTTTCGCTTGAGCAAATTCGGCAATTTGGGAGGCTCTTCGCCGTCGTAGAAGAGTTGATAGAGTGGGACCTCTAGAGCGCGAGCCATTTTCTCCAGCGTTTCGATGGCCGGGACAGTATGACCATTCTCTACACGGGAAATGTAACAGCGCAGCAGACCTGTACGCTTTTCGATGTCGCCTTGGGAGAGTTTCTTTTCTTCGCGGAGTGCGCGAAGGCGGTCACCAATAATCATGAAGGTATTATTCCATGTAGGTAAGAGGGAAGCAAGCGAAAACTTAAGGGGAGGGAAGTGAAACAAATGATGCAGGTTCGGGCATCCAGGAGACAATGGCCGTAACCAAAAGCCCATGGCACGCGTCCCAAAAGATGAGGCCCCAGCTCCCTTGCCTGCAGTGACGGCGGCCGAAGGGCGTTTTTCCCGGCCTGTGGAAAGTACCGACGACCGCGAACTGGTCCAGCGGGCCAAGAGGGAGGACAAGGAGGCGTTTGAGGAATTGATCCGGCGCCACCGGCAACGGGTATTTGCCGTCGCCGGCGGGATCCTGCGAAAGCGGGAAGATGTGGAAGATATCGCGCAGCAGGTATTCGTTAAAGCGTATTTCGCGCTCAAGCGCTTCGATCAGCGGGCGGCGTTCAGCACCTGGCTCTATAAGATCACGGTGAACGAATGCTGGGATCTGCTGAGAAAAAAGAAGGTGCGGCCGCTCGTTTATGAATCCGATCTGAGTGAAGAGCAAGCGCGGCAGGTATTCAGTTCGGCGGAAAAGAAGAGCGGCGGGCCGGACGTCAGCGAAAGGCTCGAAGCCAGGCAGCGCGTGGAGAGGTTGTTGGCAGGA
>JBGPHY010000582.1:0-4228 GCA_041484625.1 Terriglobia bacterium
CCCAACGGCGGCATGTCTGCGCCACCTCCGTTTGCCGATGGGGAATTTCATCGAAGGTCTCTAATCCGAAATGATGAGGTTCTGACTGGTGTACTCAAAGACAGAAAAACAAGTTGTGAGAATGGACAATCAACGGGATCTTCAAAAGAAAACCCTGCCTCTGGTGATGGCCTTCGTCCTGTGCTCCAATGGGGTGGGAGGCCATCGCCTTTTCGCCCAGGAGAAACAAGAGAAAAAGGATCAGCAGGAGAGTCAATCCAAACCCGAGAAGCCGGAAGGTTCTGCTCCGTCTCAGAAACCAAAACCGAACGAAGCCCAGGAAGAGTATATCGAGATCAAGACCCCCTTTGGGATCCAGCGGTTACCGAAGAAGAACAATCCCTTATTGAACCCCGAACAACCGACTGCTCCTCCTGGAACTTCCCCTGCGCCTGCAACTGCTCCAGCAACGGCTACACCTCCTCCAGCACCTTCTCCGGCCCAAACTCCTGCTCCCGGTGCACCGCCCTCGGCCAAGACTGCTGAAACGGCAACCCAGACCGGAAGTCAGGAACAATCAAAAGAACCTGCCCCCCCAGCTCCGCCGTCCCCAGGTCAACTGCCACAGGCCGCTACTGAGAAGCCCAAAGAGAGAAGAGACACTTCAAAGGTAAGACTTCAACTCGATCATGCCGATCTGCAGCAACTCATCAACATTATTGGGCAAGAGTTAAAGCTCAACTACATCGTGGACCCAAAAGTCGCGGGAACCGTGACCATCAATACAGTGGGTGAACTCCGCCGTGACGACCTCCTCCCCTTGCTGGAAACTCTCCTGGCCATGAACGGGGCCGCCATAGTGAAAACCGGGGATTTTTACCAGATCGTGCCCGGACCCAAGGCCAAACAACTGCCCCTGTCGATCCAGGGGAAGAACCTGCCGGGAAATGAGGGAAACGACCAAACCCTGACAATGCAGATCATCCCCATGAGATTCGTTTCGGCCGGTGACATGGCGAAGATCCTGACCCCTTTCCTGTCTGACGTGGGCAGTCTCGTGGTCCATGAGGTAGGAAACATATTGCTCCTGACCGATGTGCCTCTCAACTTGAAAAAGCTGCTGGAGTTAGTGGATATTTTTGACGCCGATGTGTTTCAAAACAAGCGCGTGCAGGTTTATCCTATCAAGAATGCCCAGGCCAGGAACATTGTGGCCGATCTGGAGAACGTCTTCTCGGCTTACGGGCTTTCCAACAAGGGGTCAGCCGTTCGATTTCTGGCCATTGATCGCATCAACTCGGTCCTGGCATTCAGCCCGAATCCGGCGTCGTATCCGGAAGTGGACAAGTGGATCGCACAGTTGGATCGCCCCGTGGAAAACGCCGGGGTCAGAAACTACGTTTACAAGATTGAAAACGGCGAAGCACATAAGATTGCCCCCCTTTTGCTGCAGATCTATGGTCTGAAAGCCAAGACTGACCAGACACCTGGGTCGGTCCCTGGCGCTGGACCTGTGGCAGGAACAGCATCGGCCCTTCCTCCGACGGATTCAGGAGCGCCTGGTTCCGTCGAAGATAAGTCATTGGCAAGTTTCATCCAGGGCAGCATCAAAATTGTCGCAGACACCGTAAACAACGCCCTGATTATCCAGTGCAGCCCCCAGGATTATGAGACGATCCGAGAGACCATCCGGATGCTGGATATTGTCCCTCGCCAGGTTCTGATCGACGCCAAGATTTACGAGGTGTCTTTGACGGGAGCCCTCTCCATGGGGGTATCCTATTTCCTGCAGCAGCGCTCAGATACTTCCAAGACCACGACCGCTTCATTCTCATCAACTGCTTCGCAACTCTTGCCGGCTGGACTAAACGTCTTCTCCGGAACCTTGATCGGAAATACCCGGGAACTCCTGGCCTATCTTAATGCTCAGGAAAGCCGCTCCCGAACCCGGGTCCTTTCCGCCCCATCCATCCTTGCTTCAGACAACGTTGCAGCAAGGATCCAGGTGGGCAGCGAAGTTCCGCTGTTGACTTCTCAAGGAGTCGTGCCGGGCGCTTCATCTGGGGGGACCAGCCTGTTTACCAACACCATAACCAATCGCCCCACCGGTGTGATTTTGCATGTCACTCCCAGAATCAATGCCAGTGGATGGGTCACCATGAAACTCAACCAGGAGGTTAGCTCTCCTGTAGCCCCGACGTTGGGAAGTGCTATCCAGTCCCCTTCCATCAGCATCAGGTCGGTCGAAACGCAGGTCACCATCAAAGACGGAGAAACCATCGCTTTAGGCGGAATCATCTCTGAAAATAAGCTCTACTCGAGGAATCGAATCCCGTTGCTCGGCGACATCCCTGGGCTTGGTTTGCTGTTTGGCAATACCTCGACATCCACTCAACGCACCGAGCTGATCATCTTGATTACACCTCACGTAGTTCAAGACCTGAACACCGCTTCCGAAGTCTCCGATGAATTAAAGTCCAAACTCAAATCTTTAAGAAAGGAGCTGAGGCAAGCAGAAGAACGCTAGCCCGGATTTCTCACCATTTCTACTGTCACAGGCGCAGAAGCCGCGTGTGGCCGGCCTGTAAGGCCTCATGTCGTGAGAAATCCGGACCAGATCCTCTTGCAAGGCGGAAGCTATGAAAGAATCCGGGAGTGTAATCCTCCCTGCGACCCACCCACCTTCACCGTACCTCGGCTGGAGCTTCGCCCTCCCCCTTGGAGGCATTCAGAATTCTTTCACGCCTTTTCAGGTACATAGCCAGTAGGCTCCGTCAGGAGCCAGATGTTTATAGAAAAGCGGGCCATCATCCAGTCTCTGCCTGGTCTCATATTCTACAAATATCTTGGCTGACGGAGCCCACACTTGGGGCTGATTACTTTGGACTTACTTTTTTTTCTGGAATTTGATACAAACCTGACCTGTTGGTGGCATACTAGGCTGAACTCACTTTCTGACGGCCAAAGAAAGTGTGGAAAGGTTTTCTAATGGGACGAGTTCATTTTGCCGAGAGTTCATAGCATCCGGGGTAGGGCAGTCTAGACAGCGGACCAGCGGATCAGAAACTAACTCTCGCATTCCCAAAGACATACTCAAGCAATACAGGCAAATGAACCGTGAAAAAAAGTATTGACATCACTTGGTGAGAGTGTTAAGTTACCTGCGATTCTGCCATGTTTCTAATAACTTAGGTCAAGTTGCAGGGTTTAAGATTAAGTCCAGTGGATGGGCGTGAAAGATGGGTTTGTTTTTGAGTCTGGGCGTGGATCCTGAAGATTTGATTTTGGATGCTCAGTTCATCTTTACCTGGCCATTGGACAGAGGCCATTTCGTGAGGAGGTGAAAGCACGCAAACATCGACCAAAGACAGCCATTCTCTACAGAATCCTCCATGCCACATCGGAAGGGAGTTCGATTTGAATAACCTGAAGGTCTCGCAAAGACATCTACTAGTAGATTGCTGGAAATCCAGGAATCGCGTCGATGTCCGGAAGATCGGTAGTCCTGAGGTTACCATCTGTTGAAAAGCAGTTCTTACCAACAATCTTAAAGCAAGTGAGGAGAGAAAATGCGAGCAAAAAGAAAACTAGTTGTACTTGCGTTGACTGCAATGATGATGCTGGCCTTCACATTTGCAGCCTACGCACAAACCGCTGACTGGTTCGTCAGTTCCACCCCGACCAATGTGGTCCAGACAGGAGTAGCTGAAGTCCTCGGCGAAGTGCGCTTGACTGCTGCGGGTGCACCGTTTGTTCAGCAACCCACAACCTCTAGCACGATCAGTGTGACGTACAATGTCCCGATTGCCAATGTGACCACCGCCACTGGAACTCTTGTGGGCGACACGATTCTCTTGGGAAGCGGAATTACAATCGTTGTGGGCCCGAATTTTTCCGTTTCCGGCGTTGCTGCCCACGTGGCCAACAACCCCGCCAACGGTACCGGGACGATTACCCTCTCGATTCCCGCAGGGATCACCGCGGTGTCAAGTGTCGACTTTATTAAGATCAACGGGGTTCGGGGACGAGTGACGGGAGTCATGTCGTCAGTCATGGTCAATGCCAACCTGACGGCCAATCCTAGCTTTTCCTACAGTTATGTGAACGTATCCACTGTGATTGTGGCCTATCCGCAGCCGGGACTGACAGCGACCTTTACAGGCGCCAATGAGCCGATCTGCAATCCCATAAAGGAAGCGTGTATCAATGTTAAGGAAGGATTTGCTGGTGCATTTGTCCAGGAGAGTTC
>JBGPHY010000583.1:0-4212 GCA_041484625.1 Terriglobia bacterium
CCTCCTGATCGGGAGACGACTGATCGGGGTCCTGGATGTTGAGAGTGAAGAACTCGACGCTTTCACGCGAAAGGATCTCAAGATTCTTTCCCTGTTTGCAACACAAGCCGCGATTGCCATTCAAAACGCTCAATTGTATCAACAGGAGCGCAAGAAATCCGCTCAGCTCAGCCTCATTAACGACGTCAGCAAAAAAATGGCCTCGACGCTGGATCATGACCAGTTGCTGCCGGATCTGGTCCGGTCGATCCAATGCAACTTCAACTACTACCACGTCATGATCCTGCTGAAAGAAAGCGAAGAAGAGGTGGTGATGAAAGCCCAAGCTGGGGCCCCGTCCTCCCTCATGCCGGAGGGTTACCGGAAGAAACTCGGGGAAGGAATCATCGGCACGGTGGCCCAGTCGGGCCGCACCATCCTGGCCAACGACGTTTCCAAAGACTCCCGCTTTGCCAGAACCCGACCTGATACACGAGCTGAACTCTGTGTGCCGGTCAAGATTGGCAAACAGACGGTCGGTATTATCAACGTGGAATCCGATCAACTGAGCGCCTTTGACCGGTTCGACCAGGAGATCCTGGAGAACATTGCAGACCAACTGGCCAATGTGATTAAGAGCGCCAGGATTTACCTGGATTGCAAACAGACCAAAGAGTACCTTCAGAAGTTGATCGAAAGCTCCAGTGATGCCGTCACCACGGCAGACAACCTGGGCCGTCTGATATTCTGGAGCAAGGGGGCTGAGGAGATTTTCGGCTACACCGCTAAGGAAGTCCTGGGTCATTATGCGGCCTCTTTCTATGCCAAAGGACGCGAGGAAGCCCGGCGGCTCATGTGGGAGCTTCTGAAGAAGGGCAGGCTCAAGAACGTCGAGGTGGAGTACCTTGGAAAGAATGGACGGAAAGTCCACGCCAGTCTTTCTGCCTCCCTGTTACGGGACGAGAAGGGGACGGTTACTGGGTCGCTGGGAATCATCCGCGATATTACAGAGTATAAGGTCTTGAGCCAACAACTGCTGCAGTCGGAGCGCTTTGCCACCATCGGCAAGCTCTCTACACAGGTGGCTCACGAAATCATGAATCCATTGTCGTCCATCAAAATGAACCTGAAGATCTTGGCGAAACGGGAGAACTTCTCTCCCAACGACCAGCGGCGACTGGCCATCGCCAATTTTGAGATCGAGCATCTGGAAAGAATCCTTCGAGACATTTTTGATTATTCCAAGTCGCTCCAGCTGAACCTCTCCAAGGAGAATGTGAATGCAATCCTGGACAAGTCCTTGCTGATGGTTCAGGACCGCCTCGATGAGAAAAACATCAAGATCCTCAAGAAGTATGATGCCGCGCTTCCCGCCATCTCCCTGGATTTGGTACGGATGATGCAGGTCTTTACCAACTTGTACCTGAACGCAGCGCAAGCCATGGAGGAAGGGGGACGGTTGACGATAACCACCGGGAAAGAAAGGATCGGCAAGATGTCCTTTGTGAAGGTGGCGGTGCGGGACAACGGAGTCGGGATCCCGCCAACCCAGCAAGCCACGCTCTTCGATCCCTTTTACACTACCAAGAGCGACGGCATCGGATTGGGGCTGACCATCGTCAAGAAGATTGTAGAACAGCACAAAGGCAGAATTGAGCTGAAGAGCAAGATGGGAGAGTACACGGTTTTCACCGTTCTCCTTCCAGTGAAGGCGTGACCTCATGGACAGAGTGCTGGTGATTGATGACGACAAATCGATCTGCGAGTCACTGAGCCTTTACTTGAGCGAAGAAGGATACGTTCCAGGAGTTGCCTACTCGGCTGAAGAGGGATTGAAAAAGTACCGAAGCGGTGCCTGGGATGTCGTCATCCTGGACATCTTCCTCTCTGATGCTAACGGATTGGAGGTGCTGGCCCGCATCAAGGAGGTCGATCCAGTCGCGAGTGTGATCATGATCACGGCTTTTCACGACATGTCGACTACCGTAAGGGCTATGAAGCTTGGAGCCGTGGAGTATATCCACAAACCTATTGACATCGACGAACTGGAAGTCGCCATCCGACGGTCGCTCAAACGCAAACTCGACCAAGGTCACAGGGGGGAAGGCGTGGTGATGCTCGCGACCCGCCCGCTGGAGTTTGAGATTGTCGGGAAAAGCAAGGCCATGAAGGAGATCTTCAAGACCATCGGCATTGTTTCGCAGAGTAAGACCACAGTCTTGATCGAAGGGGAAAGTGGAACCGGCAAAGAGCTGATCGCCAGAGCCATTCACGACCACACTGACAAGAGCAAGCCCTTTGTGTCCATCAACTGTTCGGCCATAGTCGAAACCCTGCTGGAAAGTGAGCTGTTTGGTCATGAGCGAGGGGCTTTTACCGGTGCCACCTACCGCAAGCCGGGCAAGTTTGAACTGGCCGATTCAGGAACCCTGTTCCTGGATGAAATAGGGGAGATGTCACTCAATATGCAGGTGAAACTGCTGCGGGTCATGCAGGAACGGGAATTTGAAAGGGTGGGAGGTAAAGAAAAGGTCACAACCGACGTTCGCATCCTTGCCGCCACCAACAAGCTCTTGAAAGACATGGTGGGTCGAGGGAGCTTTCGGGAGGATCTCTATTATCGGCTCAACGTCATCCGGATCTTCGTGCCGCCTTTGCGGGAACGACGTGAAGATATTCCCCTGCTGGTTGAGTACCTGGTTCAAAAATTGAACCGAGAGCTGCGCAAGAAAATCTCCAAGATTCAAACAGGTGCCTTACAGGCTCTTGCCCATCGCGATTGGCCGGGGAACATCCGCCAGCTGGAAAATGTACTGAGGCGGGCTGCGGTCTTGACCCACGGTGAGGTGTTACTGGAGGAAACTCTGGCTGAAACCATGGACGATCTCGCGGAATCTACCATCGAAACCTCTGTGCCGCAGTTGAAATCGCTTGACGAAGTGGAGAAGGAACATATCCTGGCCGCTCTCCGGCACAGCGGTGGCAACCGGGGGAAAGTGTGTGAATTGCTGGGAATCTCCCGACCCACTCTGCAACGCAAGATTAAGAAATACGAGATTCGACTCTGAGTGGTCAGCGGCTTTTTGCCAGCTGCTCGATTGTGTTGAGAGCCAATATGTTTCTTTGGGGAACAGACCACTCACATACGACTTCAAGATTTGTTCTGTCTTGAGGATCACTGGGAGAAAACGAAACGGCAGTGAACCATCCCTCTAAATCGTCTAAGAGATACGCCCTGGGCATCCTTGGAGCCGGAACTATTGGGGGCGGACTCATCCGGCTAATCACCGAAGGGATTGCTCCACGTCCTCTTCCTCTGGAAATCAAAAGGGTGGGCGATCGAGATTTCTCCAAGCTCAGGAGCTTCCGTCTCACGGAAGCTCAGTTGACCGGCGACCTGGATGCGATTGTTAATGATCCGGCGATCGACATTGTGGTCGAGGTCCTGGGAGGGTTAGAACCGGCGCGTACCTGCATTGAAAAAGCCCTGGTGGCAGGCAAACACGTCATTACCGCCAACAAGTATGTGATCTCTGAATGCGGGGATGAGTTGCAGAGGTTGGCTAATCAGAGAGGGAAATATCTGCTGTTTGAGGCCAGTGTGGCTGGCTCGATTCCGATAATCGAGATTCTGAATGAGCAAATTATTCCGGACAAAGTCCGAACCCTCCACGCCATCCTGAACGGAACCAGCAACTTTATCCTGACGCGGATGGCTGAGGCTGGGGAGGATTACGAAGAAGCTCTATTAAAGGCCCGACAATTGGGCTTTTCTGAGCCCGATCCCAGTTTTGACGTCAGCGGCAAGGATGCGGGCCAGAAGCTGGCGATTTTGATCAGCTTGCTGAAGAAACAATATTGTCATCCTTCTGGAATCAATCGTTGCGGAATCGAGTTTCTGACTGCCGGGCATTTCCAATTCGCTGCCGATCATCAAATGATCATTAAACCTCTTTCGATTTATGAAGAGGAGGGGGCGAAGGGTTTCGCATCGGTTGAGCCCGTGTTACTCAGTCGTCACAGCGTCTTTGCCAATGTCCGGAATGAGTATAATGTCTTAAAGTTCGGCTGCCCCAATATCGGGGAACAGTTGCTGATTGGCAAGGGTGCCGGGCAGCTTCCTACAGCCTCTGTTATCTACAGCGATGTCCGAAAGATCATTTCGGCCGAAGGTACGGGTCGTCGACTGAATACGGGATGGCGGAAAGACGTGCATGAACCCAGTGAGGCGGA
>JBGPHY010000584.1:0-4212 GCA_041484625.1 Terriglobia bacterium
AAGACGACCGATGGCAGTGGCCGTGACTTCTACAGCACCATGCCCTGTTTCTGATAGCCGCCGTGCCGTACCAAATTCATCACTCTGATGGGGCGACAACTCGCTGACTACGATACTGGCAGCCGGCTTGCCGCTGTACATTTCAGTCCCACGGGCCGCGCAGCGCTTCTCGCAGCCATCAATAGCAATCGTCGGGTAGAAACGGGCAAAAGCGCGGTCCCCTTCGCCTCCCGCCAGAAACAAGGGAAGACAAATGGTCACGGTCTGTCCCGGCCGCAGTGACTCCAGGACCCTGCGCGTGGCCAGCCGGGATATGGTGCCTTCCGGCATTTCCTCCCCGGAGCAGGAGACGAGACCCACTTTTCGAACCGGAAGCTCAGACATTTTCTACCTCCCCTTTTATTTGGTCCACCAGCACAGCTACTTCTTCAGCCAGCGCCTGAGCCAGTTGGTTGCCAGCCTCATTGAGCTCTGCGATCCCCTCAGGTTTCAGATCATGGTGACGCCTGAAGACATCCAATACCTGCAGAGCATGGTCCACCTTGCCACCTTTTTCGGCCGCGACTTTGGCAGCGCAAGACAGCTTGCATCCATCAATCGCAATGACAGGAATACTGGCGAGAGTCTTTCGTATCTCTTCTTCCCCGAGTACCAGCAGTGAAAGAGGCAAGAGCTGGGCATCCTCGGGGCGCAGGTCTTCCGTCACCCTGAAGGCGCCTTCCCGAGCCACACTTCCGTAGGTTTTGCCGATGCCGCTACACGGAATAATCAAAGCTTTGGGTTTCATTTCTTCATCTCCATTTCGGCCTGCCGCTTAACCAGCTCCAAATATTGCCGCGCATCGAAAAGAGCGCTCTTTTCTTCCTCCCATCGGTCCAATTCCAGGACCGCCATCCACCCTTTGCCGTAAGGGTCTTGATTAATGAGCTCGGGTGAGTTTTCCAAATCTGGATTGATTTCTACGATCCGGCCTGTCACGGGCGAGGGGAGCTCCAGAATGGCTTTTACGGTCTCAATGTTGCCGAAGCACTCAGTTGCCTTTATCTGACTCCCTATGGGTATGACATTGGCGAAAGCCACATCGCCATTCAACTGCTGGGCAAAATCGGAAAGTCCCACTCTGGCGCGTGAGCCTTCCACTGTCACCCAGACGCCAGTTTCGTTGTAGTACAGACCCTCCTGAACCCGGAAGATAAACTTGTCAACTGTGACTTCAAGCATGGTCTCTCTGCTTTTTAGGAATTAAGGGTGTCAACGTTAAGATATGCTTTCCCCGGCGTTGGCAACTAGGATCTGCGGCTCCAGGCGGACCACAG
The DNA here is from genome assembly GCA_041484625.1 of Terriglobia bacterium. GTDB lineage: Bacteria > Acidobacteriota > Terriglobia > Versatilivoradales > Versatilivoraceae > JBGPHY01. The sequence continues at coordinate 1,317 of JBGPHY010000584.1, forward strand.
CCTTGATGGAATTTGAAATCAGACACTGCTTCTCAGCCTTTTGCAGTATCCGGCCAGCCCTTTCCAGGTCCTTGCTCTGGGAGATGACGAGCGTGGGACGGATGATGATTTCCGTGATTCGGTACCCTTCACCTTCAGGTTTTTCCAGCTTTCCGGTGGCCTGCGCCTGGTAGCTCTCATACTCCAGTTTGGACAACCGGGCAATGGCCAGGAAAGTGGTCATAACGCAGGCATTGACTGCGGCCACAAAGTAATGCTCTGGGGACCAGAATCCTTCCTGGCCGCCGAACTCCGGTGGTGTAGCCACCTGCAGAGAGGGGAGTCCCGTCACAGAAAGTAGTCCCTTGTTCTCACCGGTCCATTCGATTCCATTTTCGTAATAAATCGGCAATTGAGGCATCATGATCTACTCCTTAAGACACTTCTTACATCCATCTCTTCAGAAGATGAGCCACTCCCACTGGCCAGCGATTACTTTCCCAGCCACTGCTTGATTTCGTCAGACGCGGGGAGTCGCCCGGCGCACTTGACAATACCATCCACTGTGACCGCCGGAGTGGCGAGAATGCCGAGAGAGAGAATAGCCTGCATATCAGAAACTTTTTCTATGAGGGCGTCGGCTCCTGTTTCGGCAACGACGTTCCGGACAGTTTCTTCCACCTTCTTGCATTTGGCGCAACCGGGTCCATAGATCTTAATAATGCTCATAATAGACTCCCTTTGCTTAGATTTCTAACGAACACTCCTTTAATCCTGAAAAACCACCGGCGGATTTCTCGTTACGCCCCTTGTCATGCTTGGCCCCCTGGGCGAATCCAGTCGAGATTACTCAGCCGGCCGTTTCTGCCTCCCGGAACCAATGCCGGGTGCGGTTGCAGACGCCACAAACGGAAAGCATCAAGGGTACTTCAATGAGAACGCTCACCAGCGTGACCAAAGCAGTATGGGAATAGGGACGTTAATTCGGCTTTCCGAGCCAAATTCCATCCGGCGCAAGGAATCGATGGCCACAGGAAGAAGTTTCCCTAGCAAAACACCAACCAGTATGCAGACCCCGACCCACACGCTCAAATAACGTTTAAACAGATTCATACGTCTTATGGGTAACGAATCCGTCAAACCCGCGTCCTCTCATTCCTCAAGTCGACTGTTGAGATCAAATGGATCAATCGCAACACCTTGATGGCCAGCTTTGACGGAGCTTTCCAATTTAATAAGCAGATAGGTCGACGGAGTCAAAGTGAACCTGTGCCTAGAAAAAAGGTATTGTAAGAGTAGTAGAGCCTCGCCAGGATGAAGACAATCGCTGTCGCAATCCGAGCGGGACGTTCCCAATCCGCCAGCTTCTTGAAGAAATGGCTAGCTGCTTGCACGCCTGCCATCAAGGTCCAGGCCAGTGCCAGAACGGGAAGGCCAGTCCCCAAGCCGTAGGCAAATGGAACAAGGACACTGGATTGCTTTTCCAAGGCGATCGGCAAGAGACTCCCAAAGAAAAGCGCCGCTGAGACCGGGCAAAAAGAAAGCGCAAATACGGTTCCCAGCAGGCAGGAACCGGCAATCCCCCACCGGCTGACATGTTCACCCGCCCGGGCGGCCAGGTTCCCCCCCAAAGAGGGCAGATGGAAAATGCCTATCAGAAAGAAACCCACCAGAATCAGCAGCGGCCCCGTGATCCGGCCCATCCACTCCTGCAGGAAGTTGGCCAGCGATGGGACCTCCAAGAGGCTGGCCACAATCAATGCCGCCAGCGTGATATAGGTGAGGGACCTTCCCAGGGCATACAAGACGCCGGCGGCAAAAGTCCGCCAGGGATTCTGAGCTTCCCTGGCGATGAAGGAAACCGCCGCCAGGTTAGTGGCCAGCGGACAGGGGCTGATGGAAGTCAAAATCCCGAACCAGAGGGCGCTTCCCAGGGCAGGCCAAATCTCCATCATGAGCGGGCCCCCATGAATTTACCGATCTCCGTGCGCACATATTCCCCGAATTGTTGGGGGGATTGAACCAGTTCCCACACGCGAGTCAAGTTTTTGTGCTGCTCCACCTTGTCTCCGGAGTAGCGGACAATAACCAGTGAACGGGTGTAGAGCTTGAAATCGGAAACGAAGTGCCGGTTCTGTTGTTCCTCGACATTGACACGGCGAAACTCCAAAGTTCCGTCCTTCAGTTCCGAGGCAAACGAGCCATTAATGGCCTCGGCGGAAAGCTGTTCGATCTTCCGGCAAGTGGGACACCGCGCCGTGGCATGAAAGTAATAAGCGACAAATTTGGGCTTTTGAGCTGCAGCCGTAGTGGATTTCTGGGGGCTTTGTGCTAGTAAAAGGGCAGGCAGCAAGAAACCCGGTACGAAAACCAATAATGAAGCCCTGAAGACCCTCTGATTTATCATAAGACTCCCGTCCGGTAGGCTCCCGAAAGGAACAACCACCGTTAGAATTAGATTAACAATTGGAGGAAAAAGCAGTTCATCAAATCAGCCAATGAAAGAGATATCCAATCAGCAAGAGGCGCTCCCGTGGTGACAAATCCAATAAACAGTGGAACGGCCGAACAGGAGCAAAACGGAGTGACAATGCCGAGCAACGCCGCCAGCAAAGAAACTGATTGTTGCCGTTGGAACCTGGCGGAGGTCGTTTTCTGCGGTGTTCATTTCACTCTCACAATCTGCACGACGACTGCCACTGAGCGATGAGCTATTCATCGAGTGTCCCTAATCCCTCACCTTCAGCTTCTGGTACTGGACTGGACAGCCGCCATTTGGGAATCACCGAAGTACCGGTCCTGGAAATACAAAGCGACATTGACCAGGCTGATCAGGACCGGCACTTCTACCAGCGGCCCAATGACAGCCGCGAATGCCGCTCCCGAGTTGATGCCGAAGACCGCCACCGCCACCGCA
>JBGPHY010000585.1:0-4201 GCA_041484625.1 Terriglobia bacterium
GGATCGAGGTTCGTTGGCTTGACTGTTCCGTTTTATCCGATTTCATCCAGGACCCTGATCCCTGCAAGGCCTTCCAAGGGCCTGCCGACCTTATCCTGAGACTGGCCAAAGGGCCGGTTCCAGCCGATATGCGGGTGCGGCCTAACACCTTAGGCTTGGCGGTCAATACCAAGCAAGGCGGCGTTTTTGCTTTCATTTTCTGTTCTCGTGTTGAGGAACTGGTCCAAACCACTGGGCTTCCTTTTAGCCGGGTTCTCAGTTGCGCCCTGGCCCACGAGATGGGGCATTTGCTGATGGGCGACAGACCCCACTCTTCCCACGGCCTGATGCGCGGCGATTGGGATGCCAAGGACCTTCGATACATGGCGATGCGTCCCTTGAGCTTTCTCCCTCAGGAATCGGCCTTGATGCGGCCCAAGCTGGAGAAACGGTTGAGATCCGGGGCCGAGTGGAAGGGGCTGGTAATGGTTAGCGGCCAGTGAAAAAGGAGGAGTAGCAGACGGGTACCGGTGGACACCGCCGTGAGCTGGACGGAGTTTTCATCCGCTGATCGTGACCCTGCAAAAGATTAAGGTGCACTCTTTCTTGAAAATCGTCCTCGTCGTCGTGCTCGTCCTCGACAAAGAACCTTCCGAGTACGACGACGAGCACGAGCACGAGCGTGATTCCCTGGGATTCTGCAGTCGTGATTGGCTCAGGGTAGCAAGCCACCATTTTCATGCGATCCGATACCGGGGACTTTCGAATAGCGATTGCCGATGGGGAAGGCCGTTAGAATTCCAGCACTAGCATCTTGCCGTCTGTCAGCAGTTTGTCGGCAGTGGCATTACTGGCGTCTTTCGGGACATTGGACCGGTCCACCAGTCCCAAAGTCCGCGCCTTAGTCGTAAACAGCAAATCGTTTCCGACTTTGTTGCGCTCCCGATCGATCTGGGAATCGATTTTGTGAATGAATGTCCTTTTTTCAGGGGAGAACTCTATTCCAATATCGTGGGTCGCGGCACAGACCCAAACGGGCTTTCCTAAGAAGGTTTCGACTCGCTGCCAAATCCGCAAGTGGTGGCGCTTGGCAAAGGTGTTGTTTTGTTTCTGAAAAACCAGATCCGGCTTCTGGCCGTCCAGCAGCAAGACAGAGACAGGGGCCTCTTTGTAGCCCCGGTCTTCCGCAATGGCGCGGACAGTCTCAATTTGGGATTGCTTATTGAGGGCTGCCGCCGTGCTCCATCCTGCATCGGCAAATGCAGACTCCAACTGTTCTTTGGACCCTAGAAACATCAGATTGGTGAGATCCGAGGGCTCGGAAGTGGTTTCCGTTTGGGTCCGAAAGGGAAGAGAGTTGGCGAACTGAATCAGCGCGGAATCCGTACTGTTTTGCCGGACCGGATCATCTGCTGGAATCGGTTTCCTCCGCAGTTCGGCCTTGTTAATGAGTTTAAGCATCATCTCGACTCCCGGAGCATAGTTGATATCCGGCTGTGTCTCCTTCATAAAGCCGCGCTTTGCCCCTTCAAGAATGTCCGCCAGTTGCTGGTAACGCTCGCTGAGCTTGCCCAACGCGTTGTCAAGCCGGGACGAGAGGGTTTCTGAGGGCAAGATGCCGATAATTTGCCCTTTCTCATCTACCTTCTCGCGGGCATTGTCTACATCGGTCAACTGGGTCTGCAATTTCTCTGTCTTCCCATCGGCACTCACCAATTCGTTGAAGTCCAGAAAAAGCAACGCCCGCTCCTGCGAGTTCTTGAATGTCGTGACTTCCTTGACAATCCCATTCAGCGCGGTACCTGCAGGCACCACCACCTCCTGGTTCACCAACACAGGTTCGACCACTACTGCTTTCACAGGCTCATTAGCCTTGGATTGACTACTGGAGACGGCCGTCTTCAGGCGGATTACGAACTCGGCACCGGAAGGCAATTCGAATTGAGAGTCGCCCCTAAGAATTCGTCGCGAGGCCAGGAGAATGATCCCGAGAGTTGCGAGCTGCAGGAGGGACAGGAGTCTGCTCATGTTATTTCTTCGGCCTCATTTACATGCCATGATTTGGTCTTTCTATCCATCCCAGAATAAGCGCGTGAACCGAATATGGCAAGTCACTATTTCAACAATCGCAGGCGAAGAGAACCACCACCTCCAAGAATTGGACCTCCTGTGCCCACGGACAGAGGGCTTCTCCGAAGGTACAACACAATAACGGAGAACCCAACTCTCACATCAAACTGACCGGGTCAATGTCGATGTGTACCCGTCGCAAGTCGATATCCTGGCGTTCCGCTTCCGCCAGACACTGCTTCAAAACAGCATTCAGCATCTTCCGACTAGCGGATTTCAGGATGATCTGGAACCGATATTCAGATTTGATTCTTGCCAGCGGGGCCAGTGCCGGACCAAGAATCCGGACCCGTTCTTTACCGAATTCTCGCAACAGTTTCCCCATCCGGTTGATGGTGTCAGCCGCGGCCTCCAAGTGCTTGTCTCGGGCCTGGATTACGGCCAGGCCAACGAACGGCGGGTAGTGCATGAAACGGCGGAATCGAATCTCCTTCTCATAAAACCCATCATAGTCGTGCCCCGTAACAAACTTCAGGCAGTAGTGCTCGGGGTAATAGGTTTGGATGAGCACTTCTCCTGGCAGTTCGCCCCGTCCTGCCCGCCCCGACATCTGGGTCAACAGGTGGAAGGTTCTCTCAGCGCTGCGAAAGTCCGGGAAGGCCAGTGACTGGTCTGCCGAAAGGATTCCCACCAGAGTGACATTGGGGAAATCATGTCCTTTCGAGATCATCTGGGTCCCCACCAGCAGGTCCACTTCCCGCTTTTGAAATCCTCCCAGGATCTGGCTGCGAGCATTCTTCCGCTGGGCGGTGTCCCGGTCCAGGCGAGCCAACCGCACATCGGGAAAAGTCTCAGCCAGGAGAGTTTCGATTTTCTCTGTTCCTTCCCCCAGGAAATAGAGGTATTCGCTCTGGCAGGAGGGGCAATGCGTAGGGACTTTCTGCTGAAAACCGCAATAGTGGCAAAGCAGGCCATTCCTGGACTTGTGAAAAGCCAGCGAGATACTGCAGTTCCGACATTGCAGGTTTTGCCCGCAACTTCGGCACAACAGAAAGGCGGAATAGCCGCGCCGGTTAATCAGGACGAGCACCTGCTCCTTACGCTCCAGGCGCTCCCGGATGGCGGTCTCCAACTCCCTGGAAACTACCGATCGGTGCTCCAAGGCAAACTCTGAGCGCATGTCCACCAGCTTCACCTTGGGCATCGGCCGTTCCTGGACCCGGGCCGACAGGCGGAGATACCGGTATTTGCCATTCTTGGCGTGATAGAAAGTCTCGATGGCGGGGGTGGCAGAGCCCAACACCACCAGTGCTCCGTTCATTTTGCCCCGAACCAGGGCCAGGTCACGGCCGTTGTAACGGGGGCTCTCCTGCTGTTTGAAGGAATCGTCGTGTTCCTCATCCACGACAATCAGCCTCAGATTGGCCAGAGGTGCAAAGATAGCCGACCGAGTCCCGATGACTACATGGGCATGCCCGTGGCGGATCCGCCACCACTCATCATATCGTTCGCCTACCCCCAGGCCGCTGTGCAAGATGGCCACAGTCTGGCCCAGTCGAGTCCGGAACTCACTGGCCACCCGCGGTGTCAACCCGATTTCCGGCATCAGCACCAGGCAGTCCTTCTCCCGCGCTAACAGGGTTTCGATCAGTTGGAGGTAAATCTCGGTTTTTCCGCTGCCGGTCACTCCGTGGAGGAGCACCGGGACGAAGCTATCTTCTGCCAGGAAACCGTTCAATTTTTCCAAGGACTGCCTCTGCTCGAGCGTCAGTTCCAGCTGCGACACTGACAGGGTCCCGCTGACTCCTTGCAGGGGATCGCGAAAGACTCTCTCCTTGACAACACGCAAGATCCTCTTCTTCTCCAGCACCTTAAAAACAGCCGTGGAAACTCCCGACTGAGCTTGGAAAGATGACAAAAGAACAGGCTGCGTTAGGGTCCTCAAACGGTCGATCACCAGGAGCTGTGTCGTTGTCAGCGTTTGACGCTGAAGTTCCTCCTCAAAGTTCGACTCGAGGCGAACAACCAGTTGGGTCTTGATGGCCGAGGTTTCCGGGTTTGAGGCGCTTAGGCTGGGCGGCAGGCAGGTCTTCAAGACCTCCCCCAGCGGAGCCAGGTAGTAGTCCGCCATCCATTGCGCCAGGTGGAAAAC
>JBGPHY010000586.1:0-4185 GCA_041484625.1 Terriglobia bacterium
AGGTTGATTCCCAGCAATAGCACAAAGGAAAGGACCAGCATCACCACGGCAATGGCTGTTGCCCCGGCGTAGTCATACTGTTCCAGTTTGGTGATGATCAACAGAGAAGTGATCTCCGTGCGCATCGGCATGTTCCCTGAGATGAAGACCACAGACCCGTATTCGCCCAGGGCCCGGGCAAAAGCCAGGGCAAACCCGGTCAAGAGCGCCGGGAGCACAGTCGGTAAGATCACCCTGCGAAAGGTTTGCCAACGGCTTGCACCCAGGCAGGCAGCAGCCTCTTCAACCTCGGCGTCCAGGTCTTCCAGCACCGGTTGCACACTGCGCACGACGAAGGGCAGTCCGATAAAGGTTAAGGCTACCAGTACACCGAGCGGAGTAAAGGCAACTTTGATTCCCAGGAGGTCCAGGTATCGTCCAATCCAGCCGTTGTCGGCATAGATCGAGGTCAGGGTGATCCCTGCTACAGCCGTAGGCAGGGCGAAAGGCAAATCCACCAGGGCATCCACAATACGTTTTCCAGGAAACTGGTAGCGCGCCAGTGTCCAGGCCACCACCAGGCCGAACCCGGCATTCAGAAGGGCTCCCAGCAGGGAAGCCCCGAACGTCAGACGGTAAGAGGCCACCACGCGCGGGGCGGTCACTGCTGTCCAGAAGTGGGACCATCCCAGGGTCATGCTCTTCAGGAAGGTGGCGCTGAGCGGAATCAGCACGATCAAGCTGAGATAAAGCAAAGTGAAACCCATGGCAAGTCCGAAGCCTGGCAGGATACTCGGTTGTTTTAACGTCCTTTTCATTTCGACCCGAGATTCAGCTCACTGATCGAGCGGGAAAGCCCGAGGTGAAAGGCTGGAGGCATTCACAGCCGCTTCGATTATGGACTTCTTGCCATGGCCCAAAGGGACCCATATCCACAGAAGAATAATATGATTGGCGGTCTTGTTTTCCAACGATTTCGCTATCTCCCCGGCTGGTAGATCTGGTCAAAGACTCCCCCATCGTCAAAATGCTTCTTCTGAGCTTTCTGCCATCCACCAAAAACCTCATCAATGGTGAACAGGCGAAGCTGCGGAAACTTGCTTCCGTACTTGTCAGCCACGGATTTCAACCGGGGCCGGTAATAGTTTCTGGCCGCGACTTCCTGGCCTTCTTCAGAGTAGAGGTACTCGAGATAGGCCTTGGCTAGGGCTGATGTGCCGTGCTTGTTGGCCACCTTGTCTACCACGGCAACCGGAGGTTCCGCCAGGATGCTGACAGAGGGGACCACGATCTCGAATTTGTCTTTGCCCAGTTCATTGACCGCCAAAAAAGCTTCATTCTCCCAAGCCAGTAGAACATCGCCAATGCCTCGCTGGACAAAGGTGGTTGTGGAGCCGCGAGCTCCCGAGTCCAGCACCGGGACATTCCTGTAGAGCTGGGTGACAAATCCCCGGGCCTTATTTTCGTCATTACTGTTTTTACTCAAGGCATACCCCCAGGCGCCGAGATAATCCCATCGGGCTCCCCCGGAGGTCTTCGGATTGGGAGTGATTACAGAGATTCCGGGCCGGGTCAAATCATTCCAGTCCCTGATCTGCTTCGGATTTCCCTTCCGAACCAGGAAGACGATCGTCGAGGTGTAAGGCGAACTGTTATTGGGCAACTGGGTCTGCCAATTCCGGGGGAGCAAACCTGCCCTTTCGCTGATGGCGTCAATATCGTAAGCCAGGGCCAGGGTGACCACATCGGCGCCAAGGCCGTCGATGACGCTGCGTGCCTGCTTACCGGAACCGCCGTGAGACTGGCGGACCTGCACGTCCACTCCCGACTTCGCCTTCCAGTACTTGGCAAAGGCGACATTAAAATCCTGATAGAGCTCACGAGTGGGGTCGTAGGAAACATTCAGAATCTTAACAGGACCACCAACAGCCAGTGTGGGCAGAGTCAGTCCCAGAATCAAAGTGAAAGTGGGGAAGGTTTTTATAAGATTGTTAGGTCGCATAGTCATCTCCTTAGGCTTGAGGTTCGATCAGACTGCAAACAATAGACTCAAAAGCCAATTTGCAGGCGGCTGAGCACGACTTTCTCTGTCTCCCGATCGCCTGTGGCCCCTCCACCCTTGAAATGGGTTTGCTCGTAGTTGACACAAACTTCAGGTTCCGGGCGAAATACCAGTTAATGCCAACCAACCAGGCATTGGCTTCGCTAGCAGACTTGGTGGGATCGGCAAACTTCAAAATAAAGGCGTCATTGTCGACGTTGAGTCGACCGTAACGGCCCGTCAATTCCAAGGCTCCAAAACTCCCATTGTGGGGATCAAAAGCCTTCTTCGGAGTGACTGCTCTATAGGAGGCCTTCTCACCCGTGAGCACAAACGTGCCCTCCACTTGCCAGGCTTGATTTTTGATTTCACCCAATGTGGCACCGCGTTTCACGTCCTGTACCGACTGAACATACTCACCCAACAGTCCCAAGGGACCCCAGTAGTAATAGGCTTGGGGAGATAGTCGGTGAAGGTCGCCAGATGCTACCACGCCCGTGCTGTAGCTGAAAAAAGTGGACTGTCCAGAGGTCTTAAGTGTTGGGAGCGCTCCTTGTTGACTGCCTTTAGTGCCCGATATCCATACGCCCAGTCCCTCCAGCCCTCCGATGCCGGTCTTCCGGAACGGATAAACGAAGATTCGCCCGGCAAAGTCCTTGGTGTTATTGGTATCCTGATCGCCGCTGGAGCCGTCCGGAGCCCCATTGAAAATACCCACGGCGTAATTAAGAACACCGCCTTCAAGGTTATCCCCCACCAGTTGTACACCGACATCACGATTCGGAACTAAGCTAGTGGGAAAGCCGCGCTCCACAAAGAGGAAGTCTCTTGCAGCTTGTAAGCGTTCCAGGCCAACCGGCGCCTTGAATTTGCCGAAGCGAATCTTGGCACCCGGCAGATAGTTGAAGTCCAAATGGGCATCTTGCAACACTGCCTGCTCTAACCGGCTCTCGAGACTCCGCAGTTTTCCTTCAATCGTCGAGAGGCGCTCTTCCACTGAAGGAGCACTGGGAGAGCTGGTGCTCTGAGCTGGAGCGGGCAGCATCAACCCGGATGAAAGAGCGAAGCCGAGAACTGGCAACACGGACAACCAACGACGGTGCATAAGAGTCTGCCATGAGCCGATTTGGTGCACCACTGCCGATGGGATTAGCTGCGGTAGGTGTTTTATGCCATTCACCCCGCGATTCATCGCGGTGTTTCGGTAGCGCGTCGTACTTGGAAAACCGTTTAAACGGTCCATCACAGTTTCCCACTCTGGATTCCCCGCCGATAAATCGAGGGGTTAATGGAAAGATGCTTTATCATTGGAGGATCTCCTCGTTCTGGGAATTCTTCCAGCTGACTGGTCAGATCTTCCAGGTCAAATGGCTCGAAGTTGCCTGGCCCGCCAGTGGTCTGGAAAGGCCAGATTCTGTTTTTCCACCGTTCTCAGCGAACCGCCCTTAATGGTGACTCCTTGACGGTATCAGCGTCGAAGCGGATCTTTTCCTTTCGCTCGGCTTGCACGATCCTGGAATTGAGGATGACAATCTCCACGGATCCGTAGCGGATTTCCGGGATGGCCTTGATAATCCTGTCTACCAATTCCGGCTCAACTGGAGATCCGGCGGGAGGTGTAATTCCATGAAGTTGTCTATTTCATATATAAATTATCCGATGGTTTTACTAGACTAAAGTCTAAAAAAAATCAAATATGATACATCAGGATGTTATTCCTGTCGCTGGCTCGAGCATCAATGCGTTCCAAAACGTCGGCCAAGGAGGTTCCATCCAGGATTCTGGCTGTGGCGTCCCGGACCTCCTTCATGACCAGCCGAATCCCGCAAGTGTCCTCGTCGATGCAATCGGAACAAGGCTTGTAAGCCGTCAGACTGACACATGGAATAGGGGCAAGCGGCCCATCCAACACCCGAATAATATCGCCAAGGTGGATCGACTGAGGCGTCTTTGCCAAAAGGTACCCCCCGCCCTTCCCTTTCTTGCTATGCAGGAACCCCTTATTTCTCAGTTCCAGGAGGATCAATTCCAGGAACTTACGGGGGATCCCTTCCTTTTCAGCTACATCAGAAATTAGCACGTGTCCCCGGCCATTTTCGCGCGCCAGAAACAGCATCGCCTGCAATCCGTATTTCGCTTTCATCGAGAGCATAAATCTAATTCAG
>JBGPHY010000587.1:0-4175 GCA_041484625.1 Terriglobia bacterium
CCAGCACCTTCATGGCGAATCCTCTTTCTCCGGGCGAGCCGCGCCTCGGCGTCCAAGTGTCTAACTGGCCTTCTTGAGGGCGTCGCTCTTGGATCCGATCACCGCCATCAAGTCGTTCCAGGATTTGACGAACGATTTGGCCCCTTCGTCCTGTAACTGAGCAGCCAGGACATCGACGTCGATACCGGCCCGGGCGAACCGCGCCAAAACTTCCTCGCAGTCGCCGCCGTCTGCGGGCATAATATTACCGACCTCTCCATGGTCGGCAAGCGCCTTCAAAGTGCCCTCGGGCATGGTGTTCACAGTGAAAGGCGCGGCCAGGGCCTTGACGTAGAGAACGTCAGACGCCTTCGGGTCCTTGGTCCCCGTGCTGGCCCACAGGAGGCGTTGCGGACGGGCGCCGGCATTGTAAGCTCGCTGCCAGCGCGGCGAGGTGAGCAATTCGCGGGACGCCTTGTAAGTGCGCTTGGCAATGGCGATCCCGAGCTGGTTGCTCAACGCTTCGGGCACCTTGCTGGCAACCGCGGCATCCGATCGGCTGACGAACACCGAGGCCACAGAACCCACATTGGGATTGAGCCGTGCCTCGATGCGCCGCTCGATGCCACAAAGGAAAGCCTCGGCAGCCGCCACGTATTGCTCTCGAGAAAACAAGAGGGTCACGTTGACAGGCACACCAGCAAAGATCGCCTCTTCGATGGCTGGCAAGCCTTCCCTGGTGCCGGGGATCTTGATGAGCAGATTAGGCCGTCCCGCCCGGCCAGACAGGTCCTTGGCCGCAGCGAGAGTGCTGGCCGTGTCATTCGCGAGCAGGGGCGATACTTCCAATGAGACCCACCCGTCTACGCCGTTCGTCTGGTCGTGGATGGGCCGGAAAAGGTCGGCAGCCTGGGTGAGGTCCTCGAGCGCCAGCTCAAAGAACAACGCCTCCCCTGACTTGCCCTGCTTGAGCTTGCTGTGGATTGCTGCGTCGTAGGCCATGCTCTTCTTGATGGCCTGGTCGAAGATAGTCGGATTCGAGGTGAGCCCTGTTACCGACAGTTCGTCAATGTAACCCTTGAGGGTGCCGCTGTATAGAAGGTCGCGCGTGATGTTATCGAGCCAGAGACTCTGGCCCAGGTCGTGAAGCAATTTTGTCGCTTTCATAGTGAACTCGCTATCGGTTTCCTCGTTTGACAGTACCAAAGACTTGGCCGGGTCGCGCTCTCGGTCTGAGACTACCAGGATTAAAAGAGCAACTCCTCGATTGCACTGTTCACGCCATGTCCCTTCCCACTATGTTACAACCCTGATCTTAACTATGTGGATGTTGCCTGTTGTCAGGGTATACCAGGTAATTGGTGTAGACAACGACATTTGAAAACTTAATGCACATTAATAGGGGCTTGTACCTTTTTCTCGCTTTCCCTCCCTTTCTTAGGTGATATAATCGCGCTGGGTCTAAATTCACTAACATGTGTGCTTTTGTTCGTTTTGGAGTTATCCCTTCCTGGAGTTTCTCCCATGCTGGGACTTCAGCATGGAGTGAATCATATCCATTTACTGGGGTGATTTATTCTGGCCGGGCGTGTCATCAGCCTTGCACTGAGACACGTAAGACCTCATGGTTAGTGTGAGAATTGTGCGTCTAATTGCCAGCTAGGATCAGATATTTCCTGGATGACTGAAGGTAACTGAGCAACTGGAAGAAAGGAGGAGAAAATGAGTGTCCGAACAACCATCTCAACCATGAGCATGGTGTTGTTGGGGGCAGTTTTATCGTTGGCCGTACTGGCCCAAGCACCTTCGCCAGAGAAAAAGGCCAAACCCACCGCAAAAGAAAGCCGGGTCAGCGGCATGGTTCAGTCGATCGACAAAGGGGCCTCCACCATCACGGTAAGGAAAGGCACCACAGATCGGTTCGTTGTTTATAACGATCAGACCCAGTTTACTTTTCAAAACAAACTCTCTTCGTTGCAGGAAGTAAAGGAGAGGCGAAAGGTCGTTTGCCTCGGGAAGTTCGACGACAGAAACCGCCTGGTGGCGACACGCATCGAGGTGAAAAGAGAGACGCCGTAACAAGGAGTCTTTCAGTCCAAAAGGTAGGAAGGGTGGGGCACGGAACCTCTCAATTGGGGGCTCGCTTATTTTGGATCTTGGCTGGCAGCTAGACCTACAATGGCTATGCCCCAACTCGTTGGCCTCACTGGATAGTCACAGCGGCTCTTGGAGGGGGTCTGAAGAGCATTGCATGTGACAGATATAGCTCACCTGCCACGTCTACGTTAAACCGCGTCTAATAAGAGTTATTTTTGTATTTGAAGAACACGAGCCCTAATTGTTGGACAATTCGGAGGGCGGCGCTCGGTCGCCGCCACGCGCAGTTTCGGCGAAGCAAAGACCGCTAGGACGACAGTGGCTGTTTGACTGCCGGACTGCAAAGGCCTTTTTTGGACACGCTCCTGGGAGAGGATTGCGCTGAAGGTCCCGTTAGGACCCCGGGCGGATCACAACTAAGGAAGTATGCAGTACCCTTTTGATCTTCAACATCCCCTGGGTTGACCAGAATTCCAGCTTCGCGAGTGTCGAGGATAGTTGCGCGAAAAAAGGAAGGCTATGAGATTCTGTATATTCCTGCTGTTGTTTGAGATTTGTGTGCTGGGGGCCGAACGCCTGCCCATGACGTCGAACTTCCAGGATTCCGCCGCCTGCCGATGGCTCAACAAAAAGGTGCTCGAGAGTCGCCTCTTGGACGACATGGAAAACCTGGACAAGTGGACCGCTTTCACCAACGGCCCTGCCGGCGTGGTGGATGCCCGCTTCCCTTCTCAAATCTCCCGATCGAGCAATGTGGTTGCCGAGATGACGCTCACCGGGGAGAGATCGCGAGACGGAGGCCATTCACTCCGGCTGCGCAATCCCGCCAGGCTGGACAAACCCGGCCCGGCCAGCGGTCGAGGGTGGGGCGAATCCGGCGTGATCCGGCACTTTGACGGCGAGGATTGGCGGCAATTCAACCGCCTTTCAGTGTGGATCTATCCGGATTGTACTGGCCATTACGTGGCCACGCTGGATCTCCACCTTCACAACGATGGCGTCGAAAAGCTGCCAACGCCTTTTGGGCAGGAGGGCGAGCACTCCCTGGTTCTTCGGAATCACGAGTGGAATCACGTAGTCTGGGAGATCGGCAATGTGGCTCGCGACAAGGTGACGGACCTGGACATCTCATACGGAATGGCGGGCAATGAACGAGATGGCGCCGATATCGTCACATTCGACTTCGACCGCCTGGAACTGGAACATGTGGAGCCGGACTACATCGAAGGCTGGGAGGTGTGGCCCGGACGGATTTCTTATAGCCACACCGGCTATTCCACCGGCGCGGCAAAGAGTGCGATCTCGAATGGGCTCGGCGCCGCTGAGTTCCGATTGGTCAACGAGAAAACCGGGCAAGTCGTGCTCTCCAAACCGATCCAGACGGTCAAGACGCATTTAGGGCAATTCCAGGTGTTGGACTTTTCCGAGATTCGGCAAACCGGTTCCTACATTCTCGAGGCGGGTGGGACAAGCATCCGCCCGTTCCGCATCGATCCCGACGTGTGGCGCCAGACCATTTGGAAGGCCCTCAACTTTTTCTACTCCGAGCGCTGCGGGATGGCAATTCCCGGCGTGCACGGCGTCTGCCACCGCGACTGGCTGGTGGTGCACGGCGACAAACGCATCGTCATCAACGGGGGATGGCACGATGCCGGCGACCTGACTCAAGGCTTCGGCAACACCGCCGAGATCGTTTACGCCATGTTCAGCCTGGCGGAACGGTTGCACGCCAGGGGTGAAGATCCCGAGTTGTACGAACGCCTGTTGGAAGAGGGCCAGTGGGGGTTGGATTGGGTACTCAAGACCAGTTTTGGTGACGGCTACCGCAACGCGGGTTCTATTTCCAGCCGCCACACCAACGGCATCATCGGGGACTTTGATGACGTGACCTCGACAGCCCGCAACACCCCCACGGTGAATTTTCTGGCCTCGGCCGCCGAAGCCATCGCTCATCGGGTCCTGAAGGGGCGCGATTCCAGGCTTGCGGCGTACTGTCTGAAAATGGCGGAGGCGGATTGGAAGTTCGCAGTGGCGGAGTCGAGCGCGCCCAACACGCAGGTAACTAAAGAACTCTTCCAGGGCTCGTTCGACTCGGCCGG
>JBGPHY010000588.1:0-4169 GCA_041484625.1 Terriglobia bacterium
CTTCGCAACTTCTAAATCGTTAGAAATCAGAAGCTACGAAGTTTTTAGGGTGGACAACCGACCTTTTCAAGGTGTTCTTCCGTATAGCTGAGGTAGGAGGCGCAGTCTCCTCGATCTGTTAGAAGCCCGGAGGCATTATGCTGCGACGAACACTCGCACTGTTAGCGTTTTGGTGTCTGTATGCAGGCACCGGCTGGGCAGATGAATTGGATGCATATATTCACCACGAGATGGAAGTGCGAAAGATTCCAGGCCTGGCCTTTGCAGTGATTGATCACGGAGAGATCGTCGCTGAGCGGGCATATGGATCAGCAAATCTCGAGACTGATACACCGCTCGATACAAATGGCGTGTTTGAGATCGCGTCCGTCACTAAGCCGTTTACCGCGACTGCCATTATGTCGCTGGTCGAAGATGGAAAGATCCGCCTCGACGATCCGATTTCCAGGTTTATCGACCATGCACCGGCCACCTGGAACGAGATTACGGTACGTGAATTGCTATCACACACTTCCGGGGTTGGAGGTGGAGGATGGGTCGAGTGCGACGGCTCACCACTTCTTAACATCAGCACGCGCCAGCATTTTGAAGACATCGCCAAATCTCCTCTACGGTTTGCTCCCGGGACCAGCGCTTCTTATTGCGATTCGGGCTATTTCCTCTTGGGCATGATTATCGAGAAAGTATCCGCAATGCGATATAGCGAGTTTATGCAGCGCCACGTCTTCACTCCTTTCGGAATGACTTCAACCAGCATTCTCGACCGGAACGTCATCGTGAAGAAACACGTCTCGGAATACACTCTGCACGAGGGCCAATTGCAGCATGACCGGCGGGTTTGGCAACATGAGCTTCCGTCATATTTCGGGATGCTGAGCACGGTAGATGATCTCGCGAAGTGGAACATGACACTAACCAAGGGCCGGATGTTAAGGCCGGAAACCTTGAATCAGATGTGGACTCCCACAAAGTTGAAAGACGGCCAAATGGCACAAGTGGACGGGTTGCCTTACGGATTGGGATGGTTCGCTGGAGAAGCGAACGGGCACCGAGTCGTAGGCCATCCTGGGTTCTTGGGATCTGCTATGTTCAACTTCGTCGACGACAAATTCGCTATAGTTGTGCTTACCAATCTAGATGTAGTGTCAGGTATTTCCCATCAGGTGATTATTGCGCAGGGGATAGTTGCCCATCTCAGGCCGGACCTCCCTCGGTTCGTACCCTGATACAGTTCTCTATGTCATCGGAGCAGCTGTTGTGAACAGCCCCTTAAAGAAAAGAAGACCACAGGGGCAGCCAAGCTGTCTGGCTCAGAGAGGGAAAACCTAAACGACTTGGATGAAGGCGTTCAAACCCTTTGGCTCCATGAGCGATTCGAAAGGACGTCAAAGTCTGGGAAGAACCATCGGTGAGGCAAACATCATGATGGTCACTGGCCCAATCGATACCGACGTACAACAACATGTCTGAAGACCTCTTCTTACAACGGAATTGTCCGTGAGCCGTCGAGCAACGTTGATGGCCTCATATGGGTTCTCACGGAACTCCATTCTAACGACCATTTATTGTCCGAAGGTTCATAGAAGAGGATCTGGTCTCACGCAAGTCATCGAATGGCGAGGGGCGGGTGGCTCTCTCTCCCATGCTCTCTACCTCAATGATAACGAAAGCCTGACAGATAAGGAGCGGGCCTAAATCAGAGAAGATCTGGCTTGGGCTTCGGCTGGCCCGTTGAGGTTTCAACCTGGAAGTTCCTGACCTTTCCCTCGACGAATTCTACTCGAGTCATACCAGGCGAACCGCCGGGGCAACGGGGAAAAGAGTAGACCTGAGTTGACGGCACTCCCAGTGCCACGAGTTCCCCGGCACCAAGCGCATAGAAGACTTGCACAAAGCTCATGCCTCTGGTGATTTGATGTCGAGCCAGGAGGTCCCAGACTTCCGGGCTCCAATGATCGTACAGTGCACGGGGGTCCCGGGGAAGGAACAAATCGTCCAATTGAAGCTCATACTCCGAGTCGGTCCTTCGAATCCCTGCTAAGGTAGCGCTTACAGCTTTTGCGAGTGACAGGCATCTCCAGTTTCCTGGCGGGATTCTTCAGCAAGAAATTCTGGTCGATTGCCTCCTCGATCGCGGCTTTCAGCCAAGTCCGCGCCTTCTGAACAACTAATTTTGAGTATTTTTTCGCAAGTGGGTTCAGATGGGACTGTAATTCGAATCGAGTCAGGTCGCGGAGGCGTGTTTCACCAAATTTAGGCAATATGTGACTGTCCATCACATAGGTAACGGCTTCCTTTGTCGAGCGTCTCCAGTTCGGCTCCTTCAGCTGGATCGGGCAGAATAAACGTCAAAGCTATTACATCACCAATATCGTCCGTGCCGCTCGTGGGCTCCTACCCCTTACTTCAAAGGCTCCTCAATGGTATATCCCAGCGATTTGTAGCCCTTGACTCGTTTTGCAAACATCCGCGCCAACGTGGGAACCTGGCTGTCCACATAGTCATAAACCCGAACGATCTTCTTGTTGGCATGCAGCCGGTGCAGACGGCCCACATATTGCTGCAAGGTGCCTTTCCAGGAGATCGGCCAGGCAAGGAACAAGGTGTCCAACCTGGCGTCGTCAAATCCCTTGATGTCTCCGGGTGTTCATTATATTTTGGGGGTGTAGCATTGGTAGCAATTCTCGGAAGGAGTAACGGTCCGCTGGTAATCAGTCTGCCGGCGGAATTCTCCACATTTTCTGAGTATTGAGATGATATTTTATGAGCCTTGAAAAGCTGCCTGACATCCTGCGGGCCTTAGCCGATGAACATGTGGATTACATTTTGATTGGAGCTGTGGCTATGATGGCACATGGCTTGGTTCGCGGTACCGAGGACTTGGATTTCTTTGTGCGTCCCGACTCCGAAAACATTGCTTGTTTGCGCGCGGCATTGCGCCGCGTTTTCCCGGAGGACGCGGCCATCGATGAGATCTCCGAAAAAGATCTGGCTGGAGACTATCCAGCAGTCCGGTACAACACGCCTGATGGCTCCTTTGGGATTGATATTCTGTCGCGTTTGGGAGAGGCATTCTCTTACGAGGACCTCGATCATCAGGAGACACTTTTTGAGGGCATTCCTGTTCGAGTGGCGACGCCGGCCATGTTATACCGCATGAAAAAGGATACGCTGCGTTGGAAAGACCGCATTGATGCCCAGAAGATCAAGGAAAGATTCTCCCTGGAGGACTGACGGTGCCAATCCAGAAATTTCGATCGCCCGAAGAGATGGAAATCTCCTGGGTTATGCCGGGAACACCGGAGCATACCCGCTCGATTCAAGCGGTGTTGGCTTTGGTGTCCTTGTTTGCTCCAAAAAGAATACTCCCGCTTGGCGTCTTTAAGTACAGAAGCATTGAGGAAGCTGATGCACAACGGGAATCCTGGGAGTGTCAAAGTGCCCGCAACCGAAGTCCGGATGGGAAACTCCCAACCTGACTGCCAGGCAGACCGCAACATGAACTTCAGATAAAGAGGTCAAGTTCAAATCCTGCCGGTCGTACCATATTTTCAATAACTTACAATCCTCTACATTTTGAATTCGTGTTCAATTGTGTTCAAAACCCCAAATAGTTTTTGATCCAAAGCCTCAACTGTAGCTTTCACGCTTGACGGGATCTCCTGGGTGTAGACATTCATGGTTGTTGTGGCGTTCGAGTGGCGGAGTTGCGTCTGTGCGTCCTTTACGGTTCCAATCCCATGAACCTGGGTCGCAAATGTCCGCCGCATCGCCTGAAAGGTTAGGCCTTCAATTCCCGGCTCCTTTGCCTTCGGCTTCAATATCCTTCTCAAGTAGTTGTGGGCAACCAACGGAGTTCCCTTTCTCGAAGGAAACACAAATTCCCCGCCGTCTGGGTAACGACAAATTTCTCGCCACAACTCCAGCTCCTTTCGCAGAGATTCCGGGATTGCAACGAATCCGGTGCTCCCTTCAGTCTTCGTGGGACCGAGCTCGCCGTGATACACTGCCTCTTCGATTTTTAGCCGCCCTTCCTGGACGTTTCGCCAGCAAGAAGTCCTGGTCGATTGCCTCCTCGATCGCGGCTTTCAGCCAAGTCCGCGCCTTCTGAACAACTAATTTTGAGTATTTTTTCGCAAGTGGGTTCAGATGGGACTGTAATTCGAATC
>JBGPHY010000589.1:0-4156 GCA_041484625.1 Terriglobia bacterium
AGCCGTAGCGGTGAGCATAAATCCCTACGTAGAGATCCGCCTCGTTCAGATGCAGCTTGCTCCCCTCTGTCGCGCCGACCCCCATGGACTCGAAGAACTCCATGGCGATCGGTATCAATCCTAACTTATTGCAGGTTTCGATGGCCGCCTGACGATAATCCTTCAAGTCGAGGCCAGTGCTGCTGATAATGGCCTTTGTCATGATTTTCTCCACTAGTCGTACTGAACCTTTTGTGCGGGTGGTATGCTCATTATAATACCCGCAAATTCCGGTATCAGCCAAATAGATCGCCTCAGGTTCCCACTGGGGTCGAAGCCTTCCATTCGGCTTATTCCTTCATTGTGACGGGAGGGGCAACTCGATGGAGCTATGACCGTAGAGGAGGCCCAATGTGATGAGAATATCATTCTCATCGCACCAAACTTTTGAACTTATCCAGCTGTTCGAGAAGGAGTTAGCTACCAGGAGTGCGCACGTTTCGAGCCGGACGATCTTTCCAAAGCAGAGGAATTGCCATCCCTTAAGAGTTGATCGAATAAGTCGGTAGCTGGTTACCCTCAACCTACCGGCTTTCGGTAGGGGTCTTGATCAGGTATGTGTCACATGCATTGCCTGCCGCTGTCGCGACCAACGAGTTGTTTAAGATCTGGGCATCTCCGATGGCGGTCTCGATGTGCGTCGCATGCTGAGCGGAGGCAATGTCCCGCCCTGTCAGCGTTACCGTGAATTTCGAAGTTGAGCCCGACATATTCCAGACGCGAAGCCCGATCCCGGCATTCGTGATGCCGTCCTCCGCAGGCTTCAGCGCCCACAAGAGTACGTTGGGGTCGCTGATTGTCAGCAGACTGTAGGATGTCTCGCTGTAAGAGGCCGACGTCCCGGTAACCGGCCCAGTCACCAGGGGGTTCTGATGCTCCAGCCCGAACTTCATAGCGGCCGTCTGACTGTAGGCCCCGTGCGTCCGAAGGGCGAAACGCTGCAGGAAATAACTGTCGCCTCCCTGGTTGTAAACTCCGAGCTTGGAACCGTCGATTTGTCCACCGACCAGGACGTTGATTTGCGGGGTGGTCGTATCCAGTGAAGTTAAAGTGCTTTGTCCCGTCTTCATGAAGAGGCAATCGGTATTGGCAAGAGTCACACCGACACTCCCACTGCTCATGTCGGCAAAATGGTTGAGCGTGAGCCAGTCATAACGAGCGTGGTCTCTGGAGTAGTGTCCTTCAGGTTGAAGCTTGGCGCGAATGACGTCCCCCACCTCTTCGTGCCAGATATCAGGAGAACTCAAATTGAAGCTGAACGCCCAAGCCGGCGGATTGTCGCCGACGGAACCGAAGTTCTGGGTAATCTCGTTGTAGATGTCAATGCGGGTGGAATGGCGATAGAGGTTGATCCTGGTCGTGTGCATCAGGGGGGTCGGCACATCTTTGACTTTCAGCGTGGCTGACACTGCACCCGCGTTTTCTACTTCGATGCTGCCGCTTCCCGAGCCTAAGTCGTTAATTGCCTTGCCGCCCACGTCCATGGCAAATTGCCTCTGGCTCGATTTCTCCACAAGGCTTGTTATCGCTCCATTGGCTCTCACCTTCAGCGAGTAGAATTCGTTGGACAGTGAACCATCCTCCGCATTCACGGATACTGTACTGGCAAAAGTTTGTCCTCGGGCCGGCTGAACCTCGAAGACCTTGTATCCGACCGAGGGTACTTTCTGGGCTAGAATGCGAATATATTGTTGGTGGTTGCCGATCGTCACGATTTGTGAGGGTGTCTCCTGGTCGGTTGTAAGGTCGATCACCCGGACCGGAATGGGCCCCCCGTAGGGAAAGTCCGCCACGTCGGTCCGCTCCCAGTTCAGCGGATTGAGAACATAAAAGCGGATGTTTCGATCACTCTTCCGGATCAGGCTTCCCAGGGCGAAAGAGGCCTCACTCTGGAGTTTGTCGACGTAGCTCTCAATTTGGCCCGCCAGCCGTTTCCCCCAGCGTCCTAGTGCGTCCTTCCAAACATCGTCGCGATCTGTCGTCCAGTCATGATTGAAGAAAAGACCCATGTTCATGAATGCCAGGTCTCGTTCGGCCTCCCGACCCTTCATGAAATTCTGGTTCTTCAGACTCACTAGCGTGGCCATAACTTCTGCGGTACGGAGTTTCTCAATGCTCCTTTTCACGCGGGCTGTAATCTCGGCGGTCGAGGCCGTGTAGAGGTCCCACTCATTTCCGAAAGCTGCGGAATAGTGTGGAAAATTCGGATCCTGAGCATAGGTTCTCTCGAAATCCTGGAAAAAATCGATTTCGTTGGAATTTCTCACATGCAACGCGGGCGTACTCTTCTGACGGGAGATGGTTTCGAACTCCGTGGTCTCGGTCTCAAGGTCATCCCAGCCCTTGCCGAAAGCGGCTTTCACCAGCGGGTAAGGCCAGCGGATCTTGTAGGTCGAATTGTTGAGCATGTAATCCACGATCTGGGCGGGATAGCGGGCTTCGGCGTACCCACCCAGGCTCATGTTCCTGTCCGGCGTGACTCCGGGAGATATCAGAGAATTCCATTTGATCAGCAACTTCTTGCTCTTGTCTCTTCCCTGCCACCAATAGATTTCATGGACTCGCGGCGCGGCGTGGTCGGTGACGCGGGTAGCACAACCGCAGATGCCCATCCAACAATATTGGGCCCCGGCCCCGGCGAAAAGCGACCCCAGCCCGTGCGGCATCGTCTGGTCTTCCATCGGTTGAGCCGTGAGGAATCTTAGCTTGTATCGCCTTTCGATTCGGCCGGAGTAGTACATTCCGCGAAGAACTCCTTCGGCCGATTGGGCTCCGTAGCATAAGGTAAGAGGTGTCAGCGGCACGCTCATGTGGCCATCTTTGATGCGGTGGATCAGCCTGAGAAAATCTTCCGGCTTGTTCCGCTCATACTTCCACATCCAGAGGCTGCCATCGCAGTTGAAGCGGGCCTGGAAGTCAGCCGGCTGTTTGTCCGTAGCCTCGGCTCGATCCAGGTAGTACTTGATCATGCTGCAGAATGCGGCCTGGTAGTCGGCTTCGTTTCCACTCCACATGTAGTCGGTGTGATCATCGTTGGCGATATAAATGCGTGGAATGTCCGAAGAGAATAGTGGACAATTCAAGAAAAACACCAACGCCAGGAGAGCCGTATTTTTCATGAGGAATGAAATCAACTTCATGTCGCAGCCATTGGAACCAGGCCCGTTCCGAAAGACAGGGCGGCCCGGCAGATGAAGTGTTTAATATGGGTGTTTGTCATCAACATAGTTATTTATAAGTCCATTTGTTGAGCGCCTTCAAGCAATCCTCGTCCGCCGTTGCTGCGCCCGGGCCCGCTCGGGGCGTGAGTGCCGCGAGTCCAACTCCGAGCCGAAAGTGGAAAGGTGCTCCACTGTGGAGAAGAGGAATGAAAGACATATCAGAAAGATGATATCAAAAGCCGATGTGACTGGCCACAAGGGGTTCATTGTCATGGCGGGTTCTGTGACCCATTTGGTGCAGAGCCCTATTGACCCGGAGGAGCGGACTGGTTACAGTGACTTCCGTGGTGAATAAGATTTCGCGACAGTCTGCTCTTCACGAGGGCGTGTAAGAATGTAACTCTCCAGAGATGAGACCGATGTATACGACCAAAGCATATGCAGCCCAGGGCGAGGCTAGGCCCCTGGCATCATTCTCCATTCAACGCCGCGATCTTCGACCGCAGGACATCCAGATCGAGATTCTCTACTGCGGGGTCTGTCACTCAGATCTGCACCAGGCCCGCAATGAGTGGCACAACACAACTTACCCTTGCGTGCCGGGTCACGAGATTATCGGGCGCGTCGCAAAGGCGGGTAGCCAGGTCAGAAAGTTCAAGGAAGGCGACGTCGCGGCGGTCGGTTGTTTGGTGGACTCCTGCCGCGTCTGCTCCAGTTGCAGGGCCGGCCAGGAGCAGTACTGCGAAAACGTTCTGGTCTTAACTTACAACAGCGAAGACAAGCATCTGGGAGGGATTACCTACGGCGGTTATTCCCGGAGCATTGTGGTCGATGAGGCATTTGCCCTCCGCGTTTCGGACAAGTCAAATTTTGCGGCTAAGGCGCCCCTGCTTTGCGCCGGCATCACCACTTATTCGCCCCTACGCCACTGGAAGGTGGGCAAAGGCCAAAAGGTC
>JBGPHY010000590.1:0-4155 GCA_041484625.1 Terriglobia bacterium
ATGCCCTGCTCCAGTTAGCCGCCCTGCGTTGCTTAGGCCCGGGACGGGGAACCGCCTTTATGCCTCTGCCCAAGTGGCGCAAAAAGGCCTCTCGTTATTCCCTGCTCGACCTGTTAACTTTGCTGCGCCAGGAAATAACCAACGAAACGCGAGTCTCCAAGTGGATGAAACCTCAATTCGCCAAAAATCTGGTCCTTTACGCGGATACTTGAGGCTGAAAATGTCCAAACTCCAGGCAGTCCGACGGACTGCTAGCTACGCCGACTCGGGTGATCTTTGGAAGCATGGCCCTGTGCCTGAGTGCCAGCCGGTTTCCTGCCTAACGTACCTGTCTGCTGGCTTTGACCCTGCATGGACTGGAAGTACTTTAGCTTGAGTTCCGGCAAATTCTGGAGGTCCTTCACTCGCTCGGGCGGATAACCTAGTTTCACGAAATCCATGATCCCGTTGGAGGCGTGGCATTCAGCGCACTTTCGCCCTCCCTTCTGAATGCCATGGTTGACCATGAGCGTCCCCATCTGACGCATCCAGTGAGGCTCCACATTGCGAAGGCGGCCGTTCTCGAGTGGATACTGGTCGGACCAGGAGTCCACGCCAAAGTACCTCATGAACTCGTCCATCATGTAATACTTGAATGGCGTTTGGTACATTCGTTTCACAATGGGATGGGAAATAGCCGCTTTGACCGCCTCATCGGTCTTTCCGGTTTCGTAGTACTTGACGTAGTCATAAGGGAGAATCATGGCGCCAAAGGGACCTTGATTGGTCATGTCCTCATGCATCATCGCGTTGAAGAATTTGAAGGGATAGATCCGGCTCTTGCCCTTCTTCATTAATGGCTTGATCTTGTCTTCCACCACCTGCCTTCGTTTTTCGAGCATCCCGAGGGGAAGCTGGGACAGAGTGCTTGTTACGCTTTCCAGGTAGGCTTGAGGATCGAAGGCATATCGTCGCGCCAGATCCGCCACCACTGCCTGCAGGGCTTTGCGCACCTCCGGGCGGTCTAACTGTGTCATCTGCTCCATCAGGGGGTTATAACGGGAGGAATCCGTGGGATTGGTCCCCAGTGCATTGGCTAGAAAAGTGCCGTTGCCATTGAACCACAGAAACTCAAATCCCAGGTCCACGGTTCCGCTGCGATAGATGTCCGTGGGCAAATACAACCCTTCTTCCTCATCCCAGGTAGGGTGGACCCAGTCTCGAAGCACGACGTTTCTTGGTTCCAATCGATGGATGTGGCAAGCTTCACAGGAAACCCGATCGACGTGGCCGTTGAGGATAACCCGAGTGAGGGAATTCTTAGTATGAGGAGTGGCGGTGTGACAGCGTTCACACTCCACGGGGACGCCGGGGAGATCATTCCCAACCAGGTCGGTCCCTTTGTTCCCGCGTGGGATCTTGTGCCCCACCGGGATATGGCAATCCGTGCAAAACACGCCTGCGGCCGCATGAACGTCGGCTTCCTTGCTGAAAGCGTTTCCGCGTTTGGCCCCTTCGTGCAGGATTCGCTGGTTCTCATAACCCAAGCTTTGGGCTGCCACGTTGTGTTCGTAGACATCTCCCCCCATATTGTGCTGGTGGCAGTTCAGACAGTTAGAGTTGGTGGGCTTTGTCACCGTCATCGCGGCTCGCATCGTCCGATCCTGGTTCCAGCGGTTTCCATGCCGGTCTTTAATGACGTACTTGTAGTTCATGTCGTAAGTTTGCGAATGACAGATGAGGCAGTCAATCCCCTGCTGGGCCTCTTCCGGAATACCTCCAACCGGCATCATGAGTTCAGTAGCCGGATGGTAGTTCCCACCAATAGGGCATTGCCCGCAGCCTTCGCTGCGCATCACGATGTTTCCGTTGGCCTTCTTGGGTTTGGAGCCAACCAGCGCAGCCCAGCCGGTCCAGGAGAAGCTTCCGGGAATGCCGCAGGCCCGGTCGATCTTGCCCACGGGAATGGGCTGCCCCTGGGCGTTGACTTCTCGACCGTCATAGCCGTAGGTTGTAAAGCCGGAGGCCATCCGCTGGAACTTGAAGTGAATGGAATCGAGGATGTCCTGCATGGTCGAGACGTTCCTCTCTTTTCCATCATAATCCCGGACCTTTATCGTGGCATGGCATTTCAGACAGGTTCTCGGGCCCTCATACTGCAGTATGCCAGCATTGCGAAAGAATTTAATGTGGGAGTAATCCATCTTGGAAAGCGCTGACCGGGTGTTCATCAGCATTTCTATCTTCAGGCGACGAGTGAATTCACTGGTTTCAGTGGCGGTCAGGTCTTGGGCTTTGCTGAACCGAGCTTGGTAGGTGAGCTCCTGGGCGATTCTGTCGAATTCCTCGGGAGTCACCTTGACGCTACTCGAAAAGGTTAATTTGGCATTCACAACGCCCGTATAGGATTCAAAAAAGAGCGGGTATAAAAATGCATAGGCGCCCCACAAAGTCAGCAGAACAACCCCAGTCCCCAGCAGGATCTTTCGCCTGCGGGTTTTCGTGCAAGCTCTCCAGGTTGTCCTGAGAAGGGACTCTAGTTTAGTCTTCATCGATTTTCTTCCTCCTTGTGGTAACCAGTCACCATGCTCTCAAAGTTGCTTGTCACCGTATGCCCGGCAGTTGCCAGGTAGATGTGTCCGATTACGAATAGCGTACCGAAGAAAGCCACAACCAAATGTAGCACTGCCATAGGCCAAATTCCCCCGTGACCCGCAATCCGGTCCGGCGCCATGCCGGGAAACAGCAGGAACCAGCCCGTCACTATAAGCACTGGAACCAGGAGGTACATCACGCCCAAATAGGTTAACTGCTGCATGGGGTTAAATTTGCTCTGCGCGTTGGTTTCAAACGGATGGGGTTCACCCCGAAATATCCCCAACAGGTAGAACCTCGCCTGCCGACCAACTCGGGACAGCAGACCCCTCCAATGGAGGTGATAGTGGCGACCGTTGCTGGAAAAAAATTCGCAACAAGAAAACCCAGATAACCCAGACTAATGAGAATCCCACCGCTGTTGTGCAGAAGCCGCGCTGTATTAAATGGGATCAGCGGGGCGCGGATATCGGCGTAATGGAGACTGATCCCGGTCACAATCAGCGTGAAAAACAGAAGAGCATTCACCCAGTGCCACAGGCGAAGCCAGAGGGGATACAGGTACCGCCCCTTTATCGGGTCCTGAACAGGGTGTTGACGCTTTTGCTTTAGCCATGAACCGAGATAAGGTCTCATGGAAGTAGCTGAGCTCCGCTTGGAGGCAGCATGTCCTGTCATAAAAGTTTCCTTCTTGAGAAGACAAACCGGAGACCCGCCTGAGCGCCAATCCCAAGAAAAACCAAAGCTGCGAGGACAACACTGAGCCGGTCCAGGAAGATGTTCCGAGTTGCCGAGATTACATAGGCATTGTTCAGTAATGTTCCATTCACAAATCCATACCGGGTCTGCAGTTCGCGAGATTGGTACTTGTAAAGCTTGGTCAACAGAACCGTGTTCGTCGAGTGACACCGGGCACAGTCTCTCAACGCGGCCTTGGCCGGTTTGATCAAGTGGGAAAGATTGGGCGGATCATAAGACGTGTGGCAGTCGACGCAACGCACATGTCTCAAGTGAAGGTCTGAACTGGCCAGCCAGGCGTGCTTGACAACCAGGTCCGGGAATTCTCGTTGGGTCAATGAAGTGAATCTGCCTATAGAACTGTGACACGAAAGGCAAATCTGATTGTCGTATTCGATGGGTTTGTGCAGATCTGCCGTTTCACTGAAGTCCGACACCTGGAGGAATGCGGCTCATGACAGGAAAAGCAAAAGAATTTGCGCCCCATCTTGGCGAAGTGAACGCTTTGCTCAAACTCCCGTTGAATCTCGGGAAATCTCCTCTTCAGGAATTTGGGTTCGTCCCGATGACAGAGGAGACAATGAAGTTTCTCTGAACGAGCTTCTGCCGGGTGTGGGAACACGTTCACATTGTTTCGATGGCACTGCACACACTGCAAACGAGCATGGTTGGAATGGCCGTATTCCGCGGCGGTCACAGCCAGTTTCACCGGCAAACCCGTTTTCTCATCCCGATATCCCAGGGTGGCCATCCCGTGGCAGCGCAGACACCACGTGTTGGAGGGATCGGTGGTTTCCATACGCTCCTGGGCCAAGTCGGCTTGAGCCCACCAACACATCAACG
>JBGPHY010000591.1:0-4155 GCA_041484625.1 Terriglobia bacterium
AAACTCGGCTATACCCGAGACGCCTGTGATCCGCTGGTTGGAACGATTGATGGATTTGCGTCCGGGAGAGTCGAGCAGTACTTTGCTGATCGCCCTCTACTACTTCCTAATCATCGCCGCATTTACAACAGGCTTGGTAGCTCGCGATTCCCTGTTCTTGGAGCATCATCCGGCTGCAGATCTGCCTTATGCTGACATGGCTTCCGTCTTGATGATGGGAGTCTTTATCGCGGCTTACATCCCATTGTCCAGACAGGTCAGTCTACGCAATTTGCTGGTAGGCAGTTTGGTACTCTTTGCTGCCATTGCCGTCTTTTTCGGCTGGGCAACCCACTATTACCCAGATTGGAATTGGCTCTATCCGGCTCTCTATGTTTGGGTGGGTATTCTGGGTGTCGTCAGCACCACACAGGTTTGGACGCTGGCCAATTTCCTGTTGACGACGCGCGAAGCCAAGCGGCTGTTTGGAGTCATCGGCAGCGGTGGAATCCTGGGCGGAATTTTCAGCGGCTTCCTTTCCCGTAGTGTGGCCAAACACCTCGGGACAGAATGTCTTCTGCTGGCGATTGCTGTGTTCATGGGCCTCTGCCCACTTCTGGTTATCCTGCTCTGGGGAAAGAGACGAAATAAGCCTTCCGAGGCGGAGGCTTCGGAAGGCTTACCCCAAGCGGAAGGCCCGCGGAATTTGCAGCAGAGTTTTCAACTGGTGCAGAACACCCCTCATCTGCGCGCAATCGCGATGCTGATCTGCATTTCCGCGATTGTCTCCACTTTGGCTAACTGGCAATTCAGGGCAACCGCCAAAGCCTCTCTCGTAGAGGCCGACTCCCTGGCAGCGTTCTTCGGGGCCTTTTACGGCTATTCGAATCTGGTCGCATTGCTCGTCCAGATCTTGCTGACCTCCCGCGTTCTGCGCCGCTTCGGGCTGGGAGTGGCCCTGTTTGCGTTGCCATCCGCACTCATAGCAGGATCGGTAGGCATGCTGGCATGGGGCACTCTGTGGGCTGCAATCTTTCTCAGGGGCAGCGACAAGGTCTTGCGTTACTCTATCGATTCTTGTGCACTCCAACTGCTCTATCTGCCGGTCTCCAGCAAGGTGAAGATCCAGGCGAAGGTCTTTATCGATTCAGTGATCTGTCGACTGGGTGATGGAGTGGCTTCTCTGTTGCTGTTGATCTTCGCCACCTTTCTGCGTTTCTCCCCCGGCCAGATAGGCTGGATTAGCTTGGTCCTGTTGGGCTTGTGGCTGGCCACGGCCCTGGTGGCCAGGCGCCATTACGTGGCAACGCTTCGTGAGTGGATCCATCACTATCGCCTCTCTTCTCAGCCCTCCTCCGAACTAGATGTTGATTTCTCCCTGACGGTCGTCCTGGGTGCCGATCCCCAGGCGGCAAACCCTGAGGCGGTGCTTCAGGCTCTGGAGCACCTCGAGAAGGGCCAACATCCCGCGGCTCACCCGGCTCTGCGAGGTCTGCTCAGCCATCCTTCGCCAGATGTTTGTCGCAAGGCCCTTTCCATTCTAAGCGCAGCCGGCGACAAAGGCGCATTACCCGAAGTCCAGCGTCTGCTACAGGACGAGCGCACGGAAGTGCGCGCCAAGGCTTTGTCTTTCATGGGGCATCATGCACCTATCGACCCTCTGGCTTGCTTTCAGGACTTGAGTCTCTACCCCCATCATACGATTCGTTCAGCAACGGTTTCATTCCTGGCTAACAGTGGAGTGCCGGACAACCTGGAGACTGCGAGGTTGATTTTGGATGCCATGGTGAAGGAAGAAGGCCCCGAGGGGCAGAAGGATCGCCTGGCAGCAGCCCGGTTGATCAGTTCACTTCCCGACTGCTTCGAAGAACAACTCGGGTGCTTGCTGGAGGACTCTGACCTTGAAGTAGAGTCCACAGCCGTGGCCGCCGTGGGTAGGCTCCGCAAACGACGGTTTATACCGCATTTGCTGGAGCGTTTGAGTGACCCGCGGATTCAAGCGGTGATCATCAAGGCGCTGGCGAAGTTCGGAAATGCCATTGCGGGGACCTTGCGCGATCACCTGCTGGACTCCTCCGTGAAGATCCAATTGCGGCGCGTCATCCCGGACGTGCTGGTGCGTATTGGGACCCAGGATGCGGCCAGGGTGTTGACCGAGTGTCTCTTGGAAGCCGACAGTGTCTTGCGGCTGCGCATTATCTCGTCTTTGAATAAAATGCGGCAGTCCCACCCGGAAGTGGAATTGGATCCTGTCTTGATTGAGACAGTGCTGGCTGCTGAGATCATGGGCCACTATCGTTCCTACCAGATCCTGGGAACACTGGGCGGGCAGGATGGAAATGCTGATTCCATGGAGCGTGCGTTGGACGAATCGATGAGGCAGGAAGTCGAACGGATTTTTCGCCTGATGCAGCTGCTTTTCCCCCGTCATGACCTGCATAGCGCCTATTTTGGATTGCAGTCCAAGGAAGCGGTGGTTCACGACAATGCACTTGAATTCCTTGATAACGTCCTCAAGCCGCAGATGCGCAAGCTCTTGGTCCCCTTGCTGGATAGTGACATCAGTGTCGCTGAACGAATCAATCTGGCTAATCGCCTGTTGGGAGCAGGAGTCCTAAGCAAGGAGGAGGCCGTCCTGGCCTTGATGGAGAGCCAAGATCCCTGGTTGATGTCTTGCGGCGCCTATGCCATCGGTACCCTCGGATTGAAGTCCCTGGAGCCGCAACTCGACAAGAGACTGGATGACCCCGACGCTCTGCTACGTGAAGCCGCTCGACAAGCCAAAGTGCGCTTGGCAGCCCGCTAATCGGCTCTTGATGAGCCGATCGAGGAGAGTAGGTCCGACCGACACGAAACGTTAGGCAAGGTGAAGGCACCAATCGTTCAATGGGTGGCAACAAGTCGCTGGTGGTTGATCTTGGTTTTCTTGCGTTGGTAGTTGCGGGCGAGCTCGATGAAAATGCCGATGTCACGGTCCAGATCTACGGCACTCCCATCAAAGTAAAAGTTCCGGATGGGGACGCCGTCGTGTTCACGGCTAACTCGAGGATAAATGGCCTCGCAGATAATCCCGTTCATGCAGGTAAAGGGACTAATATCAATGATACCGTCCGCACCTTTTTCATAAAGGTAAACGCTTTTGCCCACACTGAGGATCATCTCACCCAACGCACCGTTAAACGGCAAATACTGTTCACAGTAATCCATCAGGACTGTAATATCTTCCGGCTCCTCCAGACCTCGGAGGTAGCTATGCAAGGGTCTCAGGAGAGCATGCTCATCGGCTCTCTGGACCGCCGAACGGATGCGATTGCCTAGCATTGCCTTGGAAAAGCGCTTCCCGGCCAGACGCAAGTTCCGGCGCTCATCTTGAATGGTATACCATACCCATTCCACCAAGTCCGAAAGCCAAGCTTCTCCTCCGTGCTCCTCCACCTTGCGGATCAGGTTCTCGTTGCTGAAGAAGTTGTGTCGACAGAAGATCTCTCCCACTACCCCGATCAAGGGTCTCTGCGGATCGGGCTTAACCGGAACTGAGCGGAAGCGCTGTACGGCTTCGGTCATCACCACAATCATTCGCTCCAGTCGGTCCTTGTGGTCTGCCCGCAGGGCCAAAGCCTGGCACATCCGGTCAAGGTTCTCCTCATAGACGGCATCGGAGTCGCCTTTAGTCGTTTCATAAGGCCGCGTCCGATGGAGGAGCTTCTGTAGTGCATCAGAGGCGACCAGGCCGCGCCACCCGGTCCGGATGAATTCTCGTCCCCCAATATCCTCATAAGCGTTGGCGGCCGACGGCGAGAACACGACTACTTCTTCGAGCCCAAGGTCTTTCATGACCTTTCGCAACAGACCTTCGTACTGGCCAAACCGGCAGGGTCCGCCGGCAGTCGGCATAAAGAAGGCTGTTTTTTTTGGGTCGAAGCCGGGCAGACGGGTGACCTTGAGAAAGTCTCCCAATGTGATACGTTCCGGCAGGCATTCGTCTCCCGAGGTATACCGGCCCCCAAGTTCCAGAGTCTCCGCATCCGAGTCCGGCGCGGGTTGTGCCTTCAAACCCACCGACTCGAAGGCCGCAGACATGCAACGGGCTCCGCCGTATGACATCTGTGGAATATGAATGGTCCTGCCAGCCAGGGACAAACGGCTCATGCCAACCTTTCACGCGGCGGTTTCGGG
>JBGPHY010000592.1:0-4154 GCA_041484625.1 Terriglobia bacterium
AACAACTCCAAAATCGGCCAGGATGCACTGCAGCACACCCTGCAGTGCGGCACGATCGACTTTCTGCGTCTCGCTGAGAGGTTGTCGGCCTCTCCCAAAGTCGAAACCACGTAATTCCGCCGCGGCCCGGAACCCTTCGGGGAACTCGGCCGAATAGAGCATGGCGTCGAACAATTCCAGGAGCCTGAACTGTAGTTTCATGGCCTCCTCGATTTGGCCTCGACGGGTTAAGTCAAAAACCCTGCGGGTGAGTTCAGGGACCACCCCACTGGTGGCATTGGTCCCTCCGTCACAACCCACGATCAGCATTGGGACCAGGACGGCCTCCCAGCCGGTAAGAAAGGTGAAGTCGGGCCGCACGGGCCGAATAGCTGAAATCATCCGCATCATGAAAGCCAGATCTCCGGAGGAATCTTTGATCCCTACAATCCGTGGATATTCCGCAAGCCTGCGGATGGTGGGCACGTCAATCGGGCTGGCAAACATGGGAATGTTATAAAGTGTCACATCAATAGCGGAATGGAGAGCGATCTCTCTGAAATAGGCATACACCGACTCAGGTCCAAGGCGGTAATAAAATGGCGAAACAATGGCTACCGCCCGGGCCCCACACTTCGCATAATGCTCGCAGGCCGCCAGGGTTTCTTTGACATTCGCTTCCGCTGCCCCAGCCAGCACCGGCACCCGCCCACGGGCCTGATCACAAACGATTTCGACGATGAGTCTTCTCTCCTGAGGAGTGAAGCGAGTGAACTCCCCCGTCGACCCGTTAGGATAGAGGCCATGGACTCCGCGTTCAATCAGCCAGTCAATGTATCGACGCAGGCCGGCTTCGTTGATCCGGCCTTCAGGATCCAGGGGAACCAGGTGTGGAGTAAAGATCCCTTCGATTTTCTGATGCATGACTGTAACTCGGGAGCGGAGGATTTTCAGACCAACTGCGAGTCAGGGCTTATGAGCTTACATCAGGGAGGAGCCTTGAGACAACTGGAAGATCCTGGAGGGTTCAATCCAAGGAGTGGACCTGAACGGCAGAAGACATCCTTGTAGGACCTTGTGTGGTCACCATGACCTTTTCCGCCACTTTTGGTCGCCCCGATCCGAGACCAAATCGGGCCGGTCATTCAGCGGGAAGAGAGGTATAATGCGATTGCCGGAGTAGAATGAGGAGGCCGTCATGAATCACCGGGAACGTGTCTGGACCGCCTTGAGCCACCAGGTTCCTGATCGGTGTCCCATGCAGGTGAGTTTTACCCCTGAGTTTGCCAGTCGGTTGCGATCCCATCTGGGCCAGGATGAGACGTCCCTCCATAATCCGCATGGCGGCGGAAACACCTACGCCCTGGAACGGACCTTGGACCAGGACCTTCTGCTTACTTCGGTAGGATGGGCAAATTCCTACTACGCCAACGAGCGCTATGCTCAAGGAGGCGAATCCTATACTGACGAGTGGGGAGTGCGATGGAAGAAGTCTTTTTACCAGACAAGATTTGGGAGGGGCTACTACACGGAGATGGTTGGTCATCCCTTAGCCAGCGATGATGCGATCGAAACTTACGCCCCACCCGACCCTCATCGTCCAGACTTGTACGACGACGCCCGCTGGCTCATCCGGGAGTTTGGCAAGGAGTACTGGATTGTGGGGGTCACGGTGACAACCATCTTTGAAACGGCCTGGGCCTTGCGTGGCCTGGAGCAATTGCTGATGGATTTTTCCATAAACCCTGACCTGGCGGACCGGATCCTCAAAATCCCCTTCCTTTATCACCTGGCGGCAGCCCGGAGACTGGTGGAACTAGGTGTGGACATGATCTGGGTGGGAGATGACGTGGGGGCCCAAGATGCCATGATGATCTCGCCTCAGACCTGGCGATGTTTTCTCAAATCCCGGATGGCCGAATTCATCTCCACACTCAAGTCGGTGAATCCGGACTTGAAAATTGCTTACCACTCCGATGGCAATATATACGCGATCATTCCCGACTTAATTGAAATCGGGGTGGATGTGCTGAATCCCGTCCAGCCGAAGTCCATGGACCCGGTTCGGCTAAAAAACCTCTACGGCCAGCGGTTGTGTTTCTGGGGATCGATTGACGAGCAGGAGACTCTCCCTTGCGGCTCTCCGGCAGACGTGCGGGCGGAAGTCGTATCACGGCTAAGGACTCTGGGCAGAAGAGGCGGACTGATCCTTGGACCAACCCATTACGTGCAGCTCGATACTCCCATGGAGAATTTCTGGGCGATGGTAGAAACGATTGTCCGGACTCCTTACAGTTCGGTCTGATTTCTCAGTTTTACTTACCCCCTCCCCCCGTGGATTGCGGGGAAGAGACGTGAACACTTGGTAAGCTTCTACGCAGGTCGGTGCGGGGAGGAACTGAGCCTTGGCTTGTCTGCTTTGTATAGGTTCCATTTCGAAAAACCACAATGAGTACATTATCCAGAAGACGCTTCATCCGTAATGCCGGAACCATTGGCATTCTCTCCTCTGCTGCGGCGCTTCCAGTACCACTAACGGCTCAAACACCTTTTGCGTCAGCCGGAGAATCTGGAGGTCCGTTGGAGGGATCTTGGCAATTCAAGCTGGACGAAAAGAATCGGGGTAGCCAGGAAAACTGGCATCTCCCGGAAATCCAGGTAGAGGGCTGGAACTCTGTCAAGGTTCCACATACCTGGCAGACCAACCCCGCCTGGACTAATTATCAGGGGATCGCCTGGTACCGAAAGTCCTTTGAGGCTCCCAAAACCTGGGCCGACCAGATGGTCCGGCTGGAATTTGAAGCGGTGTATCACAGCGCCACGGTGTGGCTGAATGGAAAATTGGTGGGACAGCATCAGCGAAAAGGCTATACCGCGTTCACTGTCGACCTCTCTCCGGCGCTGGTATTCGACCAGCCCAACATACTGGCGGTCAAGGTTGACAATTCTTTTGACCCTAACATGCTGCCTCGAGGAAATTCTTTCGACTGGACGATGGATGGGGGAATCTACCGGCAGGTCAATTTGCGGGTGACACCGCAGGTCTTCATCGAGAGGCTGGAGGTCGATGCCGACCCAGACTTGAAAACGGACGAGGCAACACTGGAGGTGAAGATGGTTGCACGGAACTCCAGGGGACAGCCGGTGTCTGTGGGAGTCGAGTGCCGAGTGGTTGAGGACATCTCCGGAAAGATAGTATTGCGATGGCAAGCGCCGGTTTCTTTCCCCTTGCCTTCCGGAGCCATTCAGGTGATCTCTCTTCCGCCAGCCATTTTGGCCAACCCCAAGCTGTGGCACTTTGACGACCCCAAGCTTTACCGCCTGGAGGCCAACCTCCAAGCCAGAGGAGAGGTGATCCACTCTTTGGCGGTAACTTTCGGGA
This sequence comes from Terriglobia bacterium, assembly GCA_041484625.1. Classification (GTDB taxonomy): domain Bacteria; phylum Acidobacteriota; class Terriglobia; order Versatilivoradales; family Versatilivoraceae; genus JBGPHY01. Next base: position 3,362 of record JBGPHY010000592.1, read on the forward strand.
TCAGAAAAATCGAGGTTCGGCAAGGAGGCTTCTATCTCAACGGGGAACGGGTCTGGCTGATGGGGGTGGAGCGCATGGCTGGAAGCCACCCGGATTATGGCATGGCAGAACCGGAATCCTGGCTGATCCACGATCACGACGACATGAAGGAGTTAAATTGTGTTCTTACGCGAGTCCACTGGCAACAGGATCGGCGAGTGCTGGACTATTGCGACCGCCGAGGGATTTTGATTCAGGTGGAGGTTCCCACTTGGGGCCCCGATACGTTCAAGGGGATGAGCTCGCAGCCTGACTCTGCCATTCTGGAGAACGGGCTGCAACAGTTGCATGAGATGATCCAGCGCGACCGCAACCATCCCAGCATTTTCGCCTGGGGCTTGTGCAATGAAATCAATGGCCAGAACCCGCCGGCGTACCAGTTTGCCAAGCGCATGTATGAGGAAGCAGGGAAGCTGGATCCCCGGCGTTTGCGAAGCTATGCCTCCAATACCCTCCAAAGCAGTCCCGGAAAAGACGTAGCTGGATTGATGGATTTCATTGAATGGAACGAATACTACGAGAGTTGGTACGGTGGTACCACCGAGAGTGTCCGCAAAAATCTGGAGGCGATCCACCAGGCGTTTCCGGACAAGATGGTCGTCATCTCGGAGTATGGCTATTGTGAGTGCGCTCCGGAGCGGACCCCGGGAGATCGGCACCGCATCCGGATTCTGCGCAGCCATGACGCTGTATACAGGGAATTTGACTTCGTCGGAGGAGCAATTTTCTTTTGTTACAACGATTACCGGACCCA
>JBGPHY010000593.1:0-4154 GCA_041484625.1 Terriglobia bacterium
CCATTCGATGCGGTGTTTCCGTCATTATTTGTTGGTGAGATTAATATGAAACTTGAGACTGTATCATATTACACCAGAGTTGGGGGATGTAGGCCTTTATCGGTGTATCGGGCCCATCTTGGACGGTCCTGAGCACGGCGGGCGTCGTCTAGCTCTTTGGAATCCACTGGAGACTGAAAAGCCGCTCCGGTTTACCGAGCCTCTTGTGCTCATCGTCGGTATATGCGGAAGCTTAAGGATGAGTTGAGTTCGATGCTATTAAGCCAGAAGTAATACTTGGGCAAGGTAAAGTTCCCGCGCCATCCTCGATTGCTCGTCTGTTGTCTGTCCGTAGGCGACACCGAATATCTGGCATGCTACCAGCCGGTAGAAATCGCGGCAGCCTTCATCTCGATAGACCTGCATGGCTTCCTCTGAAATAGGGGGACCATCGAGAAGTCTGGCCAATCGGTCTCCCCGAGGACAACTGCAACTGGAGGAGTCTCTGTTGCACCTCTTACAGCGAAAGCTCACAGCGGCCTTCTTGAGATCCAATAAGGCCATGGTTGGCTCTCCTTTATTCTGCAAGATGGGATACTGAGACCAGGCATCCACGTCCACGAAGGCACTGCCTACAATCCCAATGGAGTCTGTCTAAATTGCGTTCCGCAAACCGGGACATGGCCCTAATTCTTGTTCTTCACTGGTAAAGTCCTCACAGCACCGGGCAGGTACGGGCGAAGGCGTTCCCTGCAGCAGTGGCTTCCGCGAGCCCTTCGCTATATTCCTGGAAATTGGCAATGAGCGGAGCCGAGACATACATCCAGGCAGTGCTGGTGCAAACTGAGCAAACCAATTGCCCCGAGGTATCCGTCGTTAAGGGTCTATTCGTGTCACAATCGACGCAGATAACCACCCGGTCCTCAAGGATTCGTCGTGGATTTCTGGCCGTCGAGTTTTTCTTGGGATTTTGCCAGTCTCTATTTAGCATATGCGTCCTCCAACTGTTGACGATCGGGTGCAATAGAAATACCATCTCCTGCCTTTTGCCCCATTAATTGCCGGCTCGTTTCCCTCTCAATAGCTTACACCGCAATTGTCGGTAGGGGGCTTGACTCGATGACGCCAGTCGAATGAGTCCAAATGTCCGAAAACAAGACATCATAGCTCCAGGTCTGCTTCCTCATGGAACGGAGACTGCCTGCATAGGTGGCTGGTGCAGGTGAGCTAATACGATGCCTGGAATGTCGGTAAAATTTTGAATTCCTGGATTCGACCGATAAGTGGCGTTGTTGACGGAATAAGGGCTGAAGCAAATCGAGGCGCTGATCGGCCAGTTCCGACTCTCTATGTTTCCGGCGCAGGTCCCGTCATCGCATGGTCTTGAAGTAGTTACAATTGGAGGAGACAGGACATCTTTCGCATCGCGGCTGCGATCGCTTGCAGCATTCCTTCCCGTGATGCTTGACCAGATGGTACGCGCGGAGGAGGGCGCCGCACTCTTCAGGCAACTCCGCCCGGATCGCCTGTTGCGCCGACCGGTAACTAGCTAAGTAGTTCTTTTTTTCCTCGCCGAATCCTAATCGCAGCAGGACGTGGACACAGTTCGAAGGGATCGCCGCCACCGGCGCCGTCCCCGCGAATAGCAGGATCTTCTCCGCGCCAGGGTCGCCGATGGTGGGGAATTGTTTCAGCGCCTTCTTCGCTTCCGGCAAGGGCATGTCCAGTATGGTCCGCAGGTCGCCGGCGTAGGCATCCTTCACGTGCCTGGCAATCTCCTTAAGCCGTTCGGCACGCAGTTCTGGAATAATCTCGTCCAGTCGCATGATCTCTGTGAGTTTCGAATCAGGGAAGGCTAGGATATCCTCCGGCTGTAGACCTACCTCTTGCCTGAGCGCATTGAATCCCTTCGTGCAGGAAGCGTCCGTCGCAGGATAGCCACAGTTCGTAAAGAGGATCATTTCATAGGGTTCCGTCAGCCGCGGCGGTGTCGGCTTGCCATAGAATCTCTCCAGGTGATCCAGTAGTTTCGTGAGTTTCGATGCGGATTTTTTCATCAATCGGTACAGTGCGATCCGTGCCAAACCAAAATCCGGGAGGCTCAGTTTCCGGTAAGCCTGAACCCGTACTTTCGAATGACATCCGGATTGAGTTCGATCCCGAAGCCTGGCGATTGCGGCACCGCTACAAAGCCGTCGTGCTGTTCGAAGGGCCTTGTCAGCAATTCTTTTCGAATGCCCGACTCGGTGACGGAGAACTCAAGAAAGGGAGCATGAGGAATCGACGCAATCAGCTGAAGGCTGGCGGCAACGAGAATGCCGGTTTTAAACGCATGGGGAACGCAGAGGATATTGGCATCGACCGCCATGGTGGCAATCTTCCTGACCTCGGTCAATCCGCCGCAACGGGAAATGTCGGGCTGCACAACGTCGATTCCAGTTTCGCGGATGAGCCGGGAAAACGCCTGCCGGCCACTCTCTTCCTCCCCGGTAGCGATCCGAACCGAGGCAGCTTCCGACAGACGCCGGTATCCTTCCAGGTCTTCAGCCGGAAAAGGCTCTTCGAGCCAATAGACATTAAACTGTTCGCAGGCCCGAGCCATATAAAGAGCGGATTTAAACCGATATCGTTTGCCGACGTCGATCATCAGCTCCACTTGATCGCCGGCAGCTTGCCGAGCTACCCTGACCAACTCCACATCCCGGCGAACATCATAACCTAAGGGGCCCCAGCCCAACTTGACAGCGCTGAACCCCTGTTGTACCTGGAAATCCACCAGCCGCTTCACTGCCTCAGGAGTCTCTGGCATCAGGGCACTGGCATAGGCTCGGACTCGGTCGACATAGCTGCCCCCTAACAACTTGTGCACAGGTTTCCCGGTGGCCTTCCCCATGATGTCCCAGAGCGCCATGTCGATGCCACTCATCACGTGCAGCACGGGCCCGAAACGCCCGTAATAGTAAGTTTTCGCCCACATCTCTTGCCAAACCTGCTCATAGTCAAAGGGATCTTTTCCTACCACGACTTCCCGTAAACCATAGCAGGTCCCGTGCGACATATAGGCATCTACAACGGCCTTGCCGACCAACGGAGCGGTGTCCACTTCTCCGTATCCGACAAGGCCAGTGTCCGTTTCCACGCTAATTATTAAATCGTCTTGGGTGCCGTCAGCGGCGGTGGAGATTTCGGGTAATCTCAGGATAATGGCTTGAACGTCAGTGATCTTCATTGGCAGTTCCTCCAAAAACCAAATTGATCCTTTGGATGCCACCCCGGCGGGGGTGGAATATTTATAGAAAGACCTCGATCTTTATCAGATTGCCTATTGGCGTGTTGCGTGGTTATTTCACTGCGCCTCGATCCCGGGCTTCTAAGGCGATTTTCTGGAAGATTTCACGGGCCTTTCGGTAGCGAGCTTGGGCCGCCTCGAGATCATGCAGAAAATACTGATTCCACGGCCCTCCCGGAGAAGTCTTCTGGATTAGATTGTCGATGAAACGCACGAAATAGTCAGCGTCGCTGACGCTGGCTCGGACCGGCTCATGATCGACGGTAATGAAAACTGCGGCGGTGTGGACCTGGTGTCCATTCGGGCTCATGCGCCGGGCAGAAAGCCAGCCACTTCGGGCAAATTCCTGAGTTCCTCGCAGGACTAGAGGAACTGCTGGTGAAGCGCTGCCCTCTTGGCTGGCAACCACTACTCCGTTACTTACCAACTCAATTCTTCCGCCGAGCGGCTTTACGGAAGACCACCTGACATCAAACTTCACTTTGCTGCTCGTCTGGAGCTGGATTTCGTCACCTGGCCGGGCACTTTCGTCGACCTTTAAATCCAGGAACTCCTCATGCCCGTTGGTTGAGATTACCGTTCGCCCTCGAGCAATCCCTTCAATCCAATTTCGGTAGGTTAGCTTTTCGCCGGGGATCGACACATAGGTCAGGAGTCCCCCAATCGGTTTCCGATCATTGCAGGGAAAGTCCGTGCCGGCAGCCAATCCAGGGCGAAATCCACAGTTCAAAAGACGATAATAGGCATGCAGGGCGGCTTCGTTGCGCCAGACATCCTCCATGAGAAAATCAATCGTTCCCAGTGCGGTCTCCACAGGATATTCCAAGGGAAGACAGCAACTGAGTTCGGAAGGGATGTCATCGCTGAGATATTGCATATGCGCATA
>JBGPHY010000594.1:0-4138 GCA_041484625.1 Terriglobia bacterium
GATCTTCGAACCTTTCTTCACCACCAAGGCCCAGGGCAAAGGAACAGGACTGGGATTGTCATCTGTCTACGGGATCGTCAAGCAAAGCGGGGGATACATATGGGTGGACAGCGAGGAGGGAAAGGGGACGACCTTCCAGGTCTACTTGCCGAGGATAAGAGGAGCGGTTGAGGAAAGAAAGGGCGAGTCGACCGAGGAACAACCTGCTGGCGGAAGGGAGACTATTCTTCTGGTGGAAGACGACGAGGGCGTCAGGGGCCTGGTCGTTGGCATCCTGCGGGACCGTGGCTATACCGTCCTGGAAGCAGCTGATGCGACAGAAGCGCTCCGGATTACCCAGCGGCAGAACGGTCCCATTGACCTCCTGTTGACTGATGTGGTCATGCCAAAGATGAGTGGACGGCAACTGGCTGACCACCTGGCGGTGCCTCGTCCCGAGATGCGGGTGCTCTATATGTCAGGGTACACCGACGACACCATCGTTCATCATGGCATACTGGAACCAGGCATTGCCTATATTCAGAAGCCCTTTACCAGCGAATCTCTTCTGCGAAAGATCCGCAAAGTGCTGGAGGCACCGAGGCGCAAAACCCCTGTCTTGATTGTGGACGATGATCCCTCCGTTTCAGGCGGAAGTCTTTGACTATCGGCGAGAGCGGATCGGCTCTCTTTTCGGACGCTGGGTGGCGCAGATATGCGCAGGGGGCATGTCTGCGATGAATGACCTGTGCGAGTCGCCCGCCCGTCCTAAGTCAGCGCCAGCCTGAAGCAACGATCCACAAAGTACATCCTGCAGAATTTGAAGATGAGTCTATTGCCGGAGAGGATTCACGACGAAGTGACCTTTCGAGTCTGGCAGCGACGCTTCCATGACTTCAATGTTTGACGCGAGCGCAAGCGAGATGAAAGGCTGAACTACAGGCATGGAATCCGGTCAAACGAAAGCTGGCCGGAAGTCCCCTAGGCTGGCTTGGGTTGAGATGAGGATGTTATCATCTGGAGGACGGCAGAATCTTGTCGACGGACCGGCTCCCATGAGGCGATCATGTCCGCAGACATGCCCACTGCGAATGTCTGCGCCACCCGCCGAATATAGCTACAATGGGGAAGGCCAGGTCACTTCCGCAGGGTACCCGGGCGATGCCGGATATTTTTACACTTATGACACAATGGGCCGGCCAACGGAGATGAGGCGTGGTCTCTCCGGCACGGATTGGGTCAAGGATGTGACCTATGGGCCGGCGGGGGAGCTGACCCAGATGAAGTATTTCTATGCTACATCCAGCGGGCATGATTATTTCTATACGGAGAACCGGAGCTACAACAATCGTCTGCAATTGACCAATCTGTCCGCCAATGCCGAAAACTTTGCCTATACTCAAGTGAATCTGACCTACAACTACTCCCCCAGCCAGAACAATGGCCAGATTACCAGCCAGCAGGATGCGATCTCGGGAGAGACGGTTTCTTACACTTACGATACCTTGGGGCAGTTGACGGCCGCCAGCACCAGCGGTCCGCAGTGGGGGTTGGCATTTACCTATGACGGTTTTGGCAACCGGACCACCCAGTCGCTGACCAAGGGATCGGGGCCCACCGTGTCGCTCAGCATCAATCCGGCCAATAACCGCATCAACAGTTCCGGCTATACCTACGATGCTAACGGGAACCTGACGGCCATGCCCGGCTCGACCTTCGTGTATGATATCGAGAACCGGATGGTGCAGGTGACCAGTTCCGGCAGTGAGTATTACGGGTATGATCCCTGGAACCAGCGGGTGTGGAAGACGACAACCACCGATGGGGCGGGGAAGATCTTCTTCTATGGGGCTATGGGCGAACTGAAGGGAACCTATAGCTGCGGTGCGAGTTGTTGGGATAGCGCTACGACGGTAGAGACCAATCTGCACTTTGCCGGCAAGCTGATCCGCTGGGACAATGGGGCGGTGGTGCTGGACCGGCTGGGAGGGGTAAGAAAGAGATCCAACGTTTTCGCCAGCCCGCAGATCGGGCAGGACTCCAGTTACTACCCGTTTGGGGAAGAGCGGACAGCGACGGGGCAGGATCGCACCAAGTTTGCCACCTATTACCGGGACAGCAAGACCGGATTTGATTAAGCCATGAACCGCTACTACAACAACCAGTGGGGGCGATTCCTCACGCCGGACTCTTATGGCCCCAGTGCCAACCCGGCCAATCCCCTTTCCTGGAACCGCTACGCCTACGTGGCCAACGATCCGATTAATCATAATGATCCCAGCGGGCTGAATTTGGCGCTGTATATTGATGGCGTCTTTATGGGTGAGTTCGGTGGAGGTGTGGGAGGTATAGCTGGAGGTGATGGAGGAGGAATAGGCGGCTCCGTATCGCCACCCTGGGAAGGGGGGGGAAGGGGGGAGTTCTGGTGCGGGAGATTTTCTTTTGGCTGGGTTAGTGGGACCTCCACTGGAGCCACGACGAGGGAGGACAGGCAATCCAGACCCCTGCGATAGGAGTGACCCTGGGAATGCACAGAAGCTAGATTGGATTGCGGCCCATCGCAGTGATGCTGAAAAGGTCGCCAAAGAACTGGGAGTGACAACGGCAGATATTCTCGGGCTGTCAGCTCTGGAGTCCACCTGGGGAACTAATAGATTCGCGAAAGAAGGGAACAACTTCTTCAGTTTGCATTACCCCGCTTCCCTGGCCACCGGTTTCATTACTGCTAAGGGAGATCCTACAGTCAAGGTGGCTACTTTTGCAGGCTATGGAGATTCTGCTGAGTCGTTCAGGTTGGACTACGGTTCACTTGTTAAGAACATCTCCGACCCAGCCAAGTTTGCAGCTTCCCTCCAGAATGCCGGCAAATATGGCATAAACTCCGATGGTTCCAAAGTCGCAACTTTTGTCGGAAGCACAGCAGCAACCATTCGGGGTCTTGCTAAAAGACTAGACTGCGATTAAAGCGAGGGAGGAATACCATGGTTGGGGCATGGTTGCAAAAGAACACCGGGTTCCTGCTGGTGATAACAGTGTGCGCGTGCACTGCGAGTGCACAGTCTGACCTGCAGAAGATCAGCACAGACGAGGTGCGCAAATTAGTTTACGAGGCCATAAGGACTCACGATCCTCATCACCAAATTGACGTCTCTCGTGTCGAGAATCGTTACGATCCGGTGTTCGTATATTTCGAGGTCACGTGGCCCAATCCATCTGGGAGCCCTCACTTGGGGAACTTCGCAGTGAATCCTTGGACTGGGGACGTTTTTAATGCCGATGGCTGCGAGCTACAGGCATCGCCATCTCTGAAGAAGCTCCAAGCAAGCATACGAAAACAACTTCAGCTCAAGGAAAAGGAATACTTGAGACTTCGTGCAAAAAGGCCAATATGCGGTAAGGACTAGCATAAAGCCCGCGGGGTGGCGCAGACATCGCCGTGTGAAGTCTGCGACTGTCGCCAGGCTAAAGAGAACTCCACCAGGAGACTAAGCCGCCAGGGTAGGCCGCGCCCTGCGAGTTTGGCCGGGGCAGTTGACGGCTGCCAGCACCACGGGTCCCGACTGGGGGTTGTTAAAAATGGGGGTCAGATCTGAATATTCGGTATTTCTCACGTGCGATGATATTGTGTTGTCCCATTGAATGGCACTCCAAGTTCGGCTAGGACATCTGACGGCCGCCAGCACCAGCGGGCCGCCGTGGGGATTGTCTCTTACCTATGGCGGCTTTGGCAACCGGACCAACCAGTCACTCACCAAGGGATTGGGACCCACCGTGTCGCTCAGCATCAATCCGGCCAACAACCGCATCAACAGCTCCGGCTACACCTACGATGCCAATGGGAACCTGAGCCGCTTTATGGGCCATTTATTAACCCGTTACACAATCGACTTTAACCGGTGCTATCAGCAGAATTCCAAGCGCCGATGGAGGAGTTGCGCCGGTTTCGAAGCCGGGCGGTAGGACGGCTGATGGCGATGCAGTTGCTGCAATAACCGGGCGGGCTGACCTTGGAGGAGATTACCCGGGAACTGGGGATTAGGGATGGGTCCAAGATCAGCAAAGGGGTGCGCAAAATCGAAGGATGAAAAGCTCCGGCAACGCCGCAACCAGATCCTTCGACGGCTGGCCTCCTCGAATGCCGAAATCAAGCCCTGACCCC
>JBGPHY010000595.1:0-4134 GCA_041484625.1 Terriglobia bacterium
ATCGGCGTTCTCCACTCCGGTGATCGCTTTCATACTGATTTGCTGGACGAATTTGTCTGGCACGACTCTCTTTACCGGCTGAATGCTCTTGTATGCGTCTCTGAACACCTGAAGGAGATTTCCTCCCACCGTGGGCCTCTGCCAGTGTTGATTCACAGAATCCCTTGCGGCGTTCCAGTCCCAACGGATGTTGCTGCGGTCCCTAATGGAAATCTGCGCCTGCTGTATGCCGGCCGACTGGAGCAAAAGGCCAAACGCAGTGTGGATGTGGCGATAGCCTTCTGTGAGGCAGCCAGAGAGATAAGAGGAATTGAGGGTACCATTCTAGGAAAGGGGAGTGAGCTACAGTTTGTAAAAAGGGTGCTTGCCTCGTACGGTCAAGGATTGCCTCTTCAGGTTTTGGATTTGAAGAATCCGAATGAAGTGCAAGAGATCATGCTACAGCATCATGTCATCACTCTGCTTTCAGAATGGGAAGGCCTCCCTTTGTCACTGATGGAAGGAATGGCCTGTGGCTTGGTTCCTGTGTGTACTGCAATACCCGGAGGCGTGAGGGAACTGGTGCGCCCAAGAGAACATGGTTTGCTGGTCAGCAATCGGCACCAGGATTTCTTGGAGGCCGTCCGAACCCTAAAATTCGATCCCGTCCTCTGGAAGCGTCTCTCGCAGGCTTCCCGGCAGCGGATCGTCGAGGGTTATTCGCTGGAGGCAATGACCTCCAAGTGGATCGAGCTTCTCAATACCTTGGCAATCCAAGCGGGCCCTCGCCAAACCATAGAGATTCCTTCTTCCATTGACCTCCCACCCCGTCGAACTATTCCCGGAGGCATGGCCAGAGAAGATGAGAGGCAACCGCCATTGTCCTCCGGTGCTGTAGAGAAAAAAGAGGGGGAGGAATCACCCGTTCACGATGCGTTCCTAAACCCGCCACTGGAGCCGGAAAACATGGATCTCTATGTTATCCGGACCGCCATTCTAAGAGCAATAAGAGAGTTTCTTCCTCTCCTGCATGGATTCGTTTTGGATGTCGGCTGTGGCCGGATGCCCTACAAGCCCTTGATCTTAACTCCCCCCAGTCGAGTAAGCCGCTATGTCGGTCTAGACTTGGTGAGAAATCTGTATCAGAAGCCCGACTTGGAATGGGATGGGAGGAAGATCCCCCTGGAAGACAATTCGGCTGATTGTGCCTTGGCCACCGAGGTACTCGAGCACACCTCCGATCCCGATGAGTTACTGCGGGAAGTGTACCGCGTGTTGAAGCCTCAAGACACCTTGCTCTTTACCGTTCCCTTCCTTTGGCCATTGCACGACGTGCCTCATGACGAGTATCGCTACACTCCCTTCACCTTAAGTCGTCTTCTGCAAAATGCGGGGTTTGAGGACATTCAAATAAAGGCTCTAGGGGGGTGGAACACGAGCCTTGCTCAAATGATTGGGCTTTGGGCGAGGCGCAGCCCTCTAAGCGAGCAGGACCGCCGTCAATACACAGCAGGGTTCTTCCCACTTTTCCGCGAGTTGGTAGCTACTGACCGCATTCCGCAGCAATTTAAGGACAACACCATGATGTGCGGTCTGAAGGGCACGGCGGTCAAACTAGATCAGAAGACTTCACATCAAAAAGCATTTGGCGCTAATCACAACTCCAAGATCCCACCAGATTCCAACCCAATGGGCTGGAGAGCTAGTGACGCGGAAGAGAGATTTTCTGAGAGGAAGCCAATCTCAACCGTTGAGATAGGAGGCCCCCGACATACTCAAGACGGCTCTCTCGCCCTCATTCTCCCCCAGGTGGGAGCGATCTCGGAAACCTTCCTCACGCGACAGGTTCAAAACCTGGCTCCGGGAAGAACCGTGCTCCTCACCAGGAGCGTTTATCCGGAGGCCGATTGGCTGAAATGTCCTGTAAAAATCCTCTCTTCTTATAGCCAAGGTTTTTCGCGGTTTTCCCCCGAACTCGAAAGAGAGGTGGTCCAATTCCTGCGGTCCCACCGCGTCACTCATCTTCTGGTCGAATTTGGATGTGACGGAACGGAGATCGTCGAGCTGAACAGCCGGGTTTTGCACTTGCCCATTTTCGTTCACTTTCACGGCTTCGATGCTTCCATGATGCTGCGCCGTCCCGAAATGGTTCAGTACTATCGTTGGATGGGATCGGTCGTTACCGGGGTGATCGCCGTCAGTCGCCCCATGGCAGAAAGGTTGGTGAAGGCCGGAATTCCGCCAGCGAAGGTTCACATCAATCATTATGGAGTCGAGATTCCGCCGCAGGTCCTTGCTTCGCCAGAACGCCAGCCCTGCCGCTTCATCTCCATCATGCGCCTTGTTCCCAAGAAAGGCCCTTTGCATTTGTTAAGGGCCTTTCATCGAGCCCTGAAGGTCGTCCCCGACATCCATCTGGATGTCATAGGCGATGGGAAGTTGCGGGGGGAATTGGAACAATATCTCGTGGAGAACCATCTTCAAGAGGCCGTTCATTATCACGGGGCGCTCCCAAACCATGTGGTCAAGACTCTGTTGAACTCGAGTTGTGCCTACGTTCAACATTCACTTACTGACCCCGAAACCGGGGATGCCGAGGGCCTGCCCAACACTATTCTCGAGGCAGCCGCCGCGGGACTTCCAATTGTGTCCACCAGGCATGAAGGAATTCCAGAGATCGTTGATCAGGGAGGCTCCGGGATTCTCGTGGCGGAGGGAGACATCGACGGCATGTCGCAGCAGATGGTTTGCCTTGCCCAAAACGCAGAGCTCCGAAAAAGAATGGGGCAGGCCGCCCGAACAAAATTCGAGCAGCAGTTTACAGTCTCTCGGATGATTTCCGGACTTCGCCGTATCATGAACCTGCCGCTCAGTTGGGAGCCATCCTCAGAGGAACTGGTCCTGCTAGGAGAGCACTCTCAACCTGCAAATATACCGGGCGGCTCCTCTTCGTTTAACGAAAGCCGCACGGAACAGATTTCAATCCGTCAACGACGACTATTGCGGGGCTTCGAGTGTGTCCAGCGGGGCAATTGGGCCGCGGGATTGAAGTATTTTGACAGCGTCCTGGCCGTCGATCCGCATTACCAGGGAGTCCAGTTTTCCCGGGCACAGTGTTTGTTGAACCTCAATCGAAAAAGTGAAGCCGTGCAGGCACTGGAAGCCGAGTTGTCAACTCAGCCTGGTCATCCCGATGCCCTGGCTCTGCTTAAGCAAATGGAGAATTCGAGGGGAGACGAACCTGGAATTCTCCAAGCGACAAATGCGAGGGACGGCAGTGGGGAATTATTCCCCACAATCCCCAGTGAGCCCCCTACCGCTGAGAATCAACCAATCGAGTCGTTATCCGTTCATGTGCGGCCGGAACCCGGCGACGGCTCGATGCAGTTGATCGGATCACCTCCTCATCCTTTGGTATCCATTTGCATTCCCACGTACAACCGGGCATCTTTTCTCAAGGAGTCGATTGAAAGCGCGCTATCCCAGTCCTATCCCAATTATGAAGTCGTGATCGTCGACGATGGTTCCACAGACGAAACAGAACAAATAGTTCGGAGCATCTCCTCCTGCAAAATTCGCTATATCCGCAAAGAACATTCTGGCGGACCTGCGACACGCAATAGGGCCGTGGCAGAGGCGCGGGGAGAATTCATTCTGTGGCTGGATTCCGACGATGTGTTGATGCCTGGCTTGCTGGCGCGGCATGTCGCTCTCCTGCCGGAATTCCCAGAAAATGATGTCTTCTATGGCGACATGCTCATTGCGGACGCGAATCTGCGACCCATCCGCGTCGACAGGTATGAAGATTGGCACAAGCGAAATCCGGAAATGTTAGCCGCCATGTTTACAGGAAACCGGATTGGTAATCTGGGAAGCATGATCCGCAAGAGCTGCTATGATCGATTCGGGTTGTACGACTTGTCTTTCCGCCGCGCGCATGATTACGAGTGGTGGAGCCGCCTGGTCAAGGATGCGCAATTTAAGCACAACGGCATTGTAGTGGCCCAATACCGATGGCATGCGACGAACATGTCCTCCAGGACCGTGAAGTTCGACAAGAGTTTCGAGGCTCGCATTGTTCAGCAAATGGTCGAGCGTTACGGCCTGCCGGCGCTTCTCCCTCACCTTCCCTGGCACCAGAAACGACGGCAGGAA
>JBGPHY010000596.1:0-4133 GCA_041484625.1 Terriglobia bacterium
ACCGGCAGTGAGGTAAGCTTCTGGTCTGTCTTCACGGATGACTCCAAGGCACTGAAGGTAGCAATCGGCGGATTTTCGATCTATCCGGCGGTGGCCCTGTGCGATCCTGACCTGACAATCGCCTTGCCGCCCTTTATCACAGCCGCTACGGGCATGGACGCTCTCACGCACGCTGTCGAGTGCTACACCAACAAAGCGTGCCAGCCGATTTCCGGCGCGCTCGCTCTCAAGGCGATTGAACTCATCGGCCAGCACCTTCGAACCGCAGTGCTCGATGGCGAAGACCGAAAAGCGCGGTCGGGGATGCTTCTAGCCAGCACTATGGCCGGCATGGCAATGAATCCCACTCGGCTAGGCCTGGCCCACGCTCTGGCGATGCCGCTGGGAAGCTGGAAGCTTCGTGTACCGCACGGTGCCGCCAATGCGATCACACTTCCCATCGTGATGAGGTTCAACTGCCTGGCGCACCTAAGCCGGTTCGTCGATATTGCCACAGCACTTGGCGAGCGGATCGATCGTCTTTCCCAGCGAGAGGCCGCGTTCCAGGCGTGCGACGCCGTTCAACGCTTAGCACAAGATGTGGGGATTCCCAAGGGATTAGGGCATTTCGGAGTGAGGGAAGAGCATATCTCATCGGTTGTGGATGAGGCCATGAAGAGCGGCAACGTTCTGGTAAATCCCCGCCACACCACTGCAGAAAATCTGGCAGGGATTCTACGCCAGGCCCTTTAGGAGAGATCCGATGCGAAAGCACTTAAACTTCATTGATGGAAAGTGGGTTCCCCCCCAAACCGGAAGCTATTACGAAACTCGCAACCCGGCTCATCCCAAGCAAGTGCTCGGCGAGTACCCCAGCTCCGGGGAGAGTGACGTTCTGGCGGCCATTACGGCAGCCTCCAAGGCCTTCCCTGAATGGAAGAAGGTCCCTGGCCCGCAGCGCGGCGCCCTCCTGTTTCGATTTGCCCAACTCCTGGAGTCGGCCAAGGAGGAACTGGGAAAGATCATCAGCCTGGAACAGGGCAAGGCAATTGGTGAAGCCGTCGGAGAAGTCGGCCGGGCAAGCAGCGAAGCTCGCTATATTGCCGGTGAAGCGAGCCGGACGCTGGGCAACACGTTCCCCAGCGAGCGGCCGGGGATCTTGTGTTACACGGTGCTGGAGCCGCTAGGAGTTGTAGCTGCCATCTCCCCCTGGAACTTTCCTGTAGTTGCTCCGGTCCGCAAAATCGCGCCCGCTCTGGCCTGTGGGAACACGGTGGTCGTTAAACCCGCATCGCTGACTCCAGGGTCCGCGGTCTTTTTGGTGGAACTTTTGGAAAAAGCGGGGTTGGCTCCGGGCGTCGTGAATCTGGTGATCGGAGCAGGACAGACCGCCGGCGCCGCGCTGGTGAATCATCCGGCGGTTCGGGGCATCAGCTTCACAGGCTCAACAGCCGTCGGCATTCCCCTCTATGAGCGCGCAGCAAGGAGGATGGCCAAGGTTCAACTGGAGCTTGGCGGCAAGAACCCCGCGGTCGTACTGGATTGTGACAACCTGGAAGGGGCTGCCCGGGAGATCGTCGCAGCAGCTTTTCTCTGTAGCGGCCAGCGTTGTACCGCACTGAGCCGGGTCATCGTCGCCAGCGAGCAGGCTGACGTCCTGTCGGAACACCTGGTGCGTCTGGTCAGGCAAATCAAGGTGGGTGACGGTCTGAGCGAGACTACAAACATGGGCCCACTGGTCAGCAAAGGACAACTCGAGATTGTTGATAGCTACGTGAAACGCGGCATCGAGTGCGGTGCCACCGCATTAGCCGGAGGGCAATGTCTGGTCGAGGATGTGGACGAGCAAGGATTTTTTTATGCCCCCACGATCCTCGATCACGTCAAACCGGACTCGCCCGTCGCGCGTGAGGAGATCTTTGGGCCCGTATTGCCGATCCTGAGAGTCCGCGATCCTCGCGAGGCGATCGCCATTGCGAACGACACCCCCTATGGGTTGGCAGCCTCCCTATTCACGTCGCGATTGTCGATCATCTCTGAATTTGTGGAGGCGGTAGAAACGGGTATGGTTCATGTCAACCATGGCACTGCCAGCCAGGCCCATGTGCCATTTGGTGGTGTCAAAGACTCCGGTCAGGGATCTTACTCAATCGGCCCAACAGTCAAGGATTTCTTTACAACGGTGAAAAGTGTTTATATCAAGTGGTAAAGAATACCTGTTTCATTAGCGGTGGCGTGCCAAATCGGCGCCTGTGCAACTGTCATAAGCCTTAAGTGACATTGGGCATTATTACCGTCGGCGACACGCTGGCTGTGAAGCCTGAACAAGTCAAGCGATGAAGAAATACCTGGTTGTAGCGTCCATCTTTGTTCTCTCCCTGATTACCTACATCGACCGAGCAGCAATCTCCTCCGCGAAGGGCGCCATTGCAGCCGACTTGTCCTTGTCGGACGCCGCGATGGGAGCGGTCTTCAGCGCATTCGCACTGGGCTACGCGATCGCGCAGATCCCTTCCGGCTGGTTTGCCGACAGGTTTGGTCCGCGCCTTGCCCTCACGGCAGTCGTCACCTTGTGGAGCCTGTTCACGGCTTTGACGGGAACCGTCAACCGATTTGCTACTTTGCTTGCTGTGAGATTCTTGTTCGGGGTGGCAGAGGCAGGCGCATTCCCGGGCTCAGCGCGTGTCTTCTACAATTGGCTGCCATCCGGAGAGCGCGGCTTGGCCAATGGGATCCTCTTTTCAGGAGCGCTCTTAGGCGGGGGGCTGGCATTTCCCTTCTATGCCTGGTTGCTCGACACCTATGGATGGCGGGAGGCGTTTTATTTTCTTGCAGTGCCTGGCCTTGCATGGGCGCTTGGCTGGTTGCTCTGGTTCCGAGATCATCCTTCTCAACCGGTTCAACAAGACGCGAACTCTGCTCCAGATTCGGGAATGACATTCGGACGAGTGTTTCGTTCGAAATCGATGGTGTTAGTGATGTTCCAATATTTCGCGGGAAACTTCACGTTCTTTATCTGCATTTCCTGGATGTATCCTTACCTGAGTGAGCATTACAGCCTTTCACATGCGCAGGCAGCGCGATATTCGATGATTCCATTGCTGTCTGGGGCAACGGCCAATTGGGTGGCAGGATTTCTGGTCGATTGGCTATATCGCTCTGGTCATTCTGGATGGTCTCGCCGCATGCCTGCAGTATCGGGGTTCCTGCTGGCAGCGACAGGCATCCTTCTGGTAACACAAGCCGTCAGTCCCGAAACGGCAGTGACCGCCTTCGCCTTGGCGACGTTTGGAGTCGAAATGACCATCAGTCCCAGTTGGGCATATTGCCTCGATATTGGCGGCAAGAACTCGGGAGCGCTTTCCGGAGCGATGAACATGGCCGGCAACTTCGGGGGCTTTGCGAGTGCCAACGCATTCCCTTATCTGCATCGACTGACGGGGAGCACCGATACCTACTTCCGGACGGCGGCAGTCTTGAACACAGCCGCGATTTTTTGCTGGCTATGTCTCCGCCCGAAGAATGAAGGGTCTTCCCTGAAAGAGTCGTCGGAAGAGAGCAACCTGGTTCGGGACGGTCTGAAGTCCACTCAATAGAGTCTTCAAAACAGCCCGATGAATCCATGATCGAGACCCGGATGATCATCGACTGGCCTATAACCGAAGGAGATAGGGGCAAAACGTACTTCACCATCTCAAAGCCAGTATTACAGCGCATGATTGACGGAAAGACTCTGGGAATTGCAGTCAAGCCGCTGGGCGCCATCCATGCCGCATTTTACTCCATGGAGAATGAAGGCGGAAAACTCAGTGCCAAACTTCGTTTCACACTGCAGAAGAAGGGTCAATAGTTTCATGTAGAGACACGCAAATTCTGGGGTAGTCAGCTCTTCCCTGTCTTTGCGGGAGAGTATCTTTGGAAGGTAAATTGGTTTGATTTTGAGGGAAACCTACAACCGAAGTCGCTTGCATCCTATGGTAGCGTCGATCAATTTGTTGGGCAGTCTGCCAAGAGATGAACTAAAATACGCTTGTGCCTGAACTCAGTCGGTTCTTCGGCATTATCATTCGAATGTACGCAGAGCCTGAGTCCCTGTATCATGTTCCACACTTTCATGCCTATTATCAAGATCAGGTGGGCATCTACTCTCTCGA
>JBGPHY010000597.1:0-4132 GCA_041484625.1 Terriglobia bacterium
AGGTTGGGCAGTACAAATTCCGTAAAGCCGCCGTGGCTGGCAGAAACCAGAGGGGCGTCTTTTGCCGCAAGCCCATCAGAATGCTCCGGGGTCAAGACCCGCACTCTTGAGAAATCTCCCTTAACTTGGACCTGCAATTCTTCGATGGGTTCAATGCCGAAGTTCACCAGGTGCACGATTCTTCCACCCGAATTTAGCATCGGTGCCGTCCTGGCAAAGACCATCGGAGCATTCCAGAATCGTAGCCATCTTTCCGAAAACGGTAACCGCCTTTGAACGTCTCTGGCCAACTGGTCGGGATCTGACAGGGGATTCTGGCATCCAATCCATTTCCCGCGATCCAATCGGTATTCATCGCAGTTGTCTGACTGATCCGCGCTGGAGGGCTCACTTTTCTTTAGCAGGTTGGGGAGGTTGGACAAATCGGTCATGACGGAGCCGCCCGACTGCACAAACTCTACAAGCCTTCTAAGGGCCACCGACGACAGTGGTCCCGGGTTGACATCCACAACCAAATCTTCCGGTTTGAGCACGGCCCTGGACAAATCGGTCCTTCTGAAGACACGATATTGAACTCCCCGACGTGCTAGGAGGTTCAACTCTTCGGCAGTTTCAGCAAGGTTTTCCACGACCACTGCGGCATTACTCAGGAAGGGCAGCTCCAGGTACTGTTTGTGCTGCTCAAGGAAGGCCTGGTAGCGGGACATTTGGTTCCATTCTTGAAGTGCCTGCGGATCTCGCTCAGACAACCCGAGCCGAAGCCAATCATCCAACCCCAAAACACAAGAACCTCCAAACACCGCGGCTTCCACTAGGGACAATGCCCTGCTTCCTGCCGGATAGTATTTTACTTCACCCTCTCGTTCGGTGAAACTGGGCTGATGAACCAGGACAACGGGACGGTTGTTCGCGAACGATGCA
The DNA here is from genome assembly GCA_041484625.1 of Terriglobia bacterium. Lineage (GTDB taxonomy): Bacteria > Acidobacteriota > Terriglobia > Versatilivoradales > Versatilivoraceae > JBGPHY01. The sequence continues at coordinate 922 of JBGPHY010000597.1, forward strand.
GAGAGGGTCAAGAGCCAGATGTTCTGATCAACCCAAGTGCCCTGGGATGCCCCTGCGACCATCATTTTTTCTCCGCCCAAATTGATAGATGCCGCCCTTATTCCGGGCCAGAGCCCATCATCCAGGGCGACCACGGGAGATTGTGCCAGCACCTCCTGCTGCTCGCTGGATGCCAGTGGTACCACCAGGGCGGCGGGATAGGCGGATTTGATAATCCGGGTGACTTCTCCTACAAACCCGGCCACGCTGGCAAGTTTGTACGATCCAGAGGAGAGCCCATCCAGAATTACGCCTTCAGCCCCGGACGCAATCGCCTCGATCGAACGTTCAGCGATAGCCTTTTGCCATTCGGGTTCTTCCAGATTTGCCTGGAAGCAGGCTGGGCTGGGAGGGCTGGGAACTTTCGTTCCTCGGCAGGGGACAGGTTGCCCTTGTGAATCCTTGGCAGTCTTCCTGCTAATGCAAGCTGTTTCCGGTAGGGCAATGAACTGGTCGGCTGAAAGGATCCCCATCGCGCGGATACCCCTCTGACGGCAGACCTTAATATAGTCCCGGACACGTACAGCTTCTTTGGCCTCCTCTTCTTTACCAAGCCCCACGCTCCAGGTCAACCACGCCGAATTGAAGCCAGCCTGAACCAAATACTCAACGGTCGACGGTGAATACCAATTGCGGATGGCGTCGGCGAGCTTGGAACTATTCTGGGGAATCGTTCCCATTACTTGGCGTCGTTTGCACTCAAGTGGACCGCCATCCCAGCGGATGGCCCTGACTTGGGCCGATGAGTAGGCCGGACGTGCCTGCGGCGCTCCCGTGTTTGCCGCGGACAGGAGGAACGATGCGGCAAGGGTCGAAATCCTGCCGCTTACCTTTGAATAGTTCATTAAACAGAACCTCGTGGCAGGAGACTGCCGGAAATGACACCTCGACTTCAAGGTAGATTAACGCGTCCTTCCAGCAGGTAGGCTGTGAATAATAACCGGCCGGCGTGGACAACGCCCCTTTTCATTCTCTGTCGGCCAGGATCTTGTCTCAGTGCAACCAACTCCGTTCTGTCGAATTCCGGCTGCACATGGAGTTCATCCTTCCAAGGCATAAATCATTCCGCTGCTTGAAGCTTGGTAAATCAAGCCCTCTGAAATGACCGGAGAACAAAGTGTGGAACTCCCTGCAGTAATCTTGAACTTCAATTCGCCATCCTCGACTGAATAGATGGACAGGGGGCCCGCATAAGGGGAAAGATAGACCCAGTCGCCCACGATGACAGGGCTGGAAGCGATACTCCAGGGAACCCGAGACTTCCAGAATGGCTCACCGGTCGTGCTCTTTAAGGCATAAAGAAAACCATCGGCTGAGCCGACGAAAATCTTGCCGCCGGAACTGGCCGCAGAGGCCACGATCTGGAGGCCAGTGGGGACTCTCCAGCGTAGCTTCCCCGACGACAGATCGAAGGCATAAAACGAACTATCAAAGGACCCCACATACACGGTCTGCCCTTCAATGAGGGGAGAAGCGACGACCGGCCCGGAAGTCTCCCTCTTCCACAGGAGATTTCCTTGCCTGACACTCAGGGTGATCAGGTCTCCTTTGTCAGTTCCAAAGACAACCGCTTCATCTGTTACAGACGCGGATGAGCGAATCCGGTGCCCGGCCGGGAAGCTCCACTGAACCTTTCCGGACTCCCAGTCCACGGCGTAAAAATTCCCATCGCACGACCCGCAAAACACCGTGCCACCTTTGACAACCGGAGAAGCCCAGAATGCATCTTCTGCCCTGAATTTCCAGATCATCTCCCCGCTTTCCCGCTTGAGCTTGTATAAGCATTGATCCCCCGAGCCGATGGTGACCCAAGAGTCCACCACAGCGGGTGAAGACGAAACACTCCTCCCGGTTGAGAATCGCCAACGTGCCATGCCGGTCCTGATATCGATGCCCAGCACCTCCCCTTCCTGAGAACCCACGAACAACAGTTCTTCAAAGAGGCAGGGCGAAGAGCGCAGGCCGCCACGAACTACAAACTGCCAGCGAATATTTCTGACTTGAGGAACCGGCCTGGCGCTCAACGTTCCAGTCCGTCCGGGATTCAACCGGAACATCGGCCATTCTGAGGGAACGGTGGAGGCCATGGTCTTTTCGAAATGATCTATCAAGTGCTTCTGTACGTTCGGGATCCAAGCGGAGCATCGGTTCAGGACAGGCTGACCTGGCGGTGCTTGATCTTTTCTAGCTCATGGACCCCCAACCCCAGCGATCCGGCGTATTGAATATGTCCGGGTTCGCGGAAGAACAGAATCTTCCGAGGATTTTGAGCGTAGTCCTCTTCTGAGGCAAGAGCGTCGGAGGAACGATCCCAGAGGGAGAGGGCATTGACTTCTTTGCGCTTGGCTTCCACCACTTCCAATTCCAACCGATCAATTGCGACAGGGTCAGTCCCGAAATACATTAAACCGGGATACCACATGTAATTTTGATTAGGAGCAAACGGCCCTCGATGGTAAACGCCACGAAGCCCGTCCATGATCTGCAGGACCGTCTTGGATCTTAGCGGTTCCATGTTGCAGAGCTGCCCAATAAAAGTCCTGGTGCGTGTGGCAGGGACCTTGTGGGATCGGGCCACATTATCGAAGGAGCCGTAGGATATATTCTTGAGACAGCCGGTCACCCCCGCTGCGCTGTGGTCTTTCAAATTAGGTACATTGATGATCTTGGTCACAACTCGGCTGACCAGCCTGGCCAGGTAAGATCGAGTTTCCTCCTCGCCGAAGAAACTGCACTCATGGTAAATCGACCTGTCGTACCCGCCCAGTTCCTTCCGCCCGCCATCCAAGCCAACTACCCCAACGCCTGCCGGGACAGTGGCGTAGTAACCAACCAGGTCCAGTTGCTGGGTGAATCGCTCATAAAGATAGACGTTCTGCGTAGGGATACCGACGAGACTCAGGCCCCGGATGATTTCGTTGACGATCTCCGGGGAAGACACACAGTAGGGCAACCCTGATGCGTTGACTTTGATCGCTACGGCATCCTCCTTACCAAAAAAGACCTGCCAGGCTTTCAGGGGGGTTGGTACGCCCGTGAGTTCCATCATTCCCCGCTCGATCATTTTGCGCACGAGGCTGGAATTGACCCAGTCTTGAACAATGACGCTGTCGCTCCTGACTTCCACTACTTGTCCAGGGAATAGGCCCGGCATGCCCATACCCTGAGGGAA
>JBGPHY010000598.1:0-4129 GCA_041484625.1 Terriglobia bacterium
ACCAAGAAAGGAAGCCTTTTCTGACCGGTCATGGGGGGAATACCTCCTGGCTATCTCGCGCGGACTTCAAAATGGGGTAAATCACCCAAAACCAGCAAAGCGTTGTTCTAACAACACAAAAAAATATTCAAAAAAAAGTAAGAATAATTCTTGACTTGCCGATAACCCGTCTGTAGACTTCCGAGTGGTCGAAAGTGGAATAAAGTGGACCAACATCCCTAAATAGGCCGGTCGGAGCTTTCAATTCCAATTCAAATGTTTTAACACTTTTTGAGTCGGTCCTCCATGCTTAGGGGAAATTCACCAACGAAGGTGGACGAGAAGGGTCGGTTGAAGATTCCCACCCTTTTCCGTTCAGAGATCGAGCAGGAACATGGGAATGAGTTCTACGTGACGAGTCTTCGCGGAGACTGTGTTCGCATCTACCCGTTCCCGGTATGGAGCCTGCTTGAACAAAAACTCTCAGCCTTGCCAACAACTAATGTAGCGGTCAAGCGCTTTCTGCGCAACACCAATTATTACGGCCAGGTAGTCAGCATGGATAATCAGGGAAGGATACTCATCCCCGCATTACTTCGCGAGTCTGCCCAGGTTTGCGATGAGGTCACCGTCATGGGTGCACTGAAGTACCTGGAAGTCTGGAATGCCGAAATCTTCCGAACAAAGATGCAGGAGGATCCGCTGACCGAGGCGGACGAACAAGCGCTGTCTCAACTGGGAATCTAGATTCTTATCGATGATCGTTTCTTACTCGTCTGCATCCAAGCTCGATTTCCTGGCTATGCGTTCTCTCCGGAAGGATGAAATCATCGATTCACAACAAAGTGCCATTCATCAGCCTGTGATGCTGGCCGAGGTCCTGCAATTCCTGGGTCCCCGTTCCGGGGGTTTCTACCTCGACGCCACGATCGGCCTGGGCGGCCATGCAGAGGCCATTTTGAAAGCCTCCCGCCCCGACGGTCAACTGTTGGGCATCGACCAGGACATGGATACCCTGAGCTTGGTGGGCCCCCGTCTGGCACCGTTCCAGGGTCGATTTCATTTGGCCCACGCCAACTTCTCCCAATTGGGGGAAATTCTCCTTCAGCGCCAGTGGGAAGGGTGTGACGGGATCGTGTTTGACCTAGGGATCTCGTCGTTCCAACTGGAATCGTCCGAACGAGGTTTCAGTTTTCAGAAAGACGGACCGCTCGACATGAGAATGGACCGGGATCAGTCCATCACTGCCGGTGAGATTGTCAACTATTATCCGGAAAAGGATCTCGCCAACATTCTTTACCAATATGGCGAAGAACCCTTCTTCCGCAGGATTGCCCGGAGCATCGTGAGAGCGCGTCCCTTGCGCGGCACGCTGCAGTTGGCCGAAATCGTGGCCAAGGCAGTACCGTTTAAGGGGGCACGACGCATCCATCCGGCCACCCGAACTTTCCAGGCGCTCCGCATATTCGTGAATGACGAATTGGGGCGGCTGGCCCAGGCGCTTCGCGGCGCAGCCGACCTGTTGAATCCCGCCGGAAGGATGGTGGTCATCAGCTTTCACTCTCTTGAAGACCGGATTGTCAAGGAGACCTTCCGGCAGTTGTCTCGAGAGTGTATTTGTCCCGCAGGCACCACGGCCTGCACTTGCGGGAACCGAAAGACTCTGGGGCTTCTGAGTAAGAAGCCCATTCAGCCTGATTCAGCCGAAATGACCCTCAATCCGCGCTCACGCAGTGCCAAGCTGCGTGCTGCGGAAAAACTGAAGTGAAGGAGACTTCAGCCTGATTCCGGGCATTCTCGCATCAAAAGCAGTTCTCATCCGGGTTTTTAGGAGGCAAAATGACGGAAATCTGCATAGTGAAACACATCGACAACTCCCGGTTGACCAAGGAGATGGATTACGAACGAACCAAGGAGTGCCTCCTGCTCATGATCCTCGGCTTTTTTTGCCTCCTCCTTTTACTATTGCTGGCCTGGCAACATTTCAAAATTATGCGGCACGGTTATGAAACCGAGACCTTGAAGAGAGAACTGGCTCAATACTATGAGGTCAATCATCAACTGAGATTGGAGCGGGCTTCACTACGAAGCCCACAACGGATCGATCTGATCGCCCGCGCCAAGCTTGGGCTTCAGCCGCCCTCCTTTGACCAGATCGTGGTGTTGTCCGAGCCATTCCTTACCGAACCGGTGGCGACTTTGGTGGCCAGGACGGAGAGGGTCCTGTTTGAAACCACGCTGGTCAAGCAAGACGTCATTCACTAAACCTCTCTGGAAAGGATAGTGCGCTGAAACTTCGAAGCCGGAAAATGTCCTCGACTTCGTCTCTGTCAGGGTTCAGGATCTGGGGAACGTCATGGCCGGCAAGGAGCAGCAGCAGTTCAACCTGAGAGTCTACTTCCTGGTCGCCATGTTTCTGGTCTGGGCCACCTCCATTGGTGCCCGTCTGGTCAATCTCCAGATTTTCCAATTTGATGAACTGTGGGAAACGGCGCGGCGTCAGAGGAGCCGTGCCTTTGAGATCAGCGCGAAGCGAGGAACCATTTTTGACCGTCAGCAAAGGGAGTTGGCGGTCAGCATCAATGTAGACTCCATCTATGCCGTACCCTCCGAGATCCCGGATAAACCCCGAGTCGCAACATTATTGGCCTCTCTGCTCAGTCTGAACAGCCAGGAAGTTCTGCGGAAACTCACCACCCATCGCAATTTTACCTGGATCAAGCGGAAAGTGGACCTTTCGGAAGCGGCTCGCCTTCGCACGATGGAGTTACCAGGGATCTATTTTGAGAAGGAGAGCAAACGTTTTTATCCCAAGAGGGAACTCGTGGCCCATGTATTGGGGTTTGTGGGCTTGGACAACGAAGGGATGAACGGGCTGGAGTTCGCCTACGATAAGAAGATCCGCGGCACACCCGGCCGGGTCCTTCTCATGGCGGACGCCAAACAACGCTCATTTAGCAGTGTGGAGAAGCCTCCGGCAGCGGGGGATGACCTGGTGTTGACGATTGATGAGTACATTCAATATGTAGTTGAACAGGAGCTGGCGGCACAGGTCAGAGAATCGCAGGCCCAGGCCGGCACGGCCGTAGTCATGAACCCCTACACGGGTGAGATCCTAGCCATGGCGAGCTTTCCGACCTTCAATCCCAACCATTACAAGGAGTACCCTCCTGAGCATTATATGAACCGGGCCATTCTCTCCATCTATGAACCGGGCTCCACGTTCAAGATCATCACAGCAGCCACCGCCCTTGAAGAGCATTTGACCACTCCGGAGGAGCGGATTAACTGCCTGAACGGCTCGATCGTCATTGGGAACCGCCGGATTCACGACCACAAGCGATATGGGGTCCTCTCTGTTCGTGAGATCGTGGCCTACTCCAGCAACGTGGGTGCTATCCAGCTCGGATTCCGGATCGGCAAGGAACGCTTCGAACGCTACATTCACAACTTCGGGTTCGGCGAGCTCACGACTGTCGATCTTCCGGGTGAAGCTCGTGGGTTAGTCCGTCCTGCCTCTCAGTGGTTGCCGATCAACTTGGGAACGATCTCCATGGGCCATGGGATCGGTGTTACCCCCCTTCAGCTGGTCACTGCAGTCAGTGCCATTGCCAACGGTGGCTATCTGCCCAGGCCTCATATCGTCCTTCGCTCCAATCCGGATTCGGTGCAGCAGGTGAGCTACGAACCGGAACCTGCTCCCAGAAGGGTGATCAGCATCCAGACCAGCCAGCAGATAAAAGAGATGTTGACTGGAGTGGTGACCACCGGGTCCGGCAAGGCAGCACAATTAGAGGGATTCACCTCGGCGGGAAAGACCGGAACTGCTCAAAAACTCGAACCGGATGGGCGATACTCTCATTCTAAATTCATTGCGTCTTATGTAGGTTTCGCCCCCATCCAGAATCCGGCCATCTCCGTTGTCGTCACCATCGACGAACCACATGGAAAGTACTATGGCGGCGAGGTAGCGGCCCCGGTCTTCCGCAAGATTGCGGAAAAAGCCCTCCGCTATCTTTCCATCGTCCCCGATCAGCAGTTGACTTCGCGGCAGGTTGCCTTTAGGAAACGGCGCGGCGCTGAAAAACCGCAAGAGGAAGTCGATCCGGACCAAGTCAATATGCTGGACACAGATTGGCTGGGCGGGGAG
>JBGPHY010000599.1:0-4113 GCA_041484625.1 Terriglobia bacterium
AGCGCAAAGACTCCTTTTGCACAATATCCAGATCTGACCCTCGTGTCCCCAAAGACTCCTTTTGCACAATATCCAGATCTGACCCTGGTGTCTCCAACTGCTTTTGCACAATACTCAGATCTTACCCTGATCCTTCATTCAGCTTCACATCCGCCACATCAAAAGCGGACATTTCATTTGTTAATTAGACCCGACATATCATGTATCAACGACATTACTGAAAATCTTGCTTGACTTCGATATAGACTTGTGCTAGCAAAGCAGTATAGATGAGTAATAGTCCTTCTAATCGTCAGAGGCAAATGAGATTTTAGGATAGATTCTCTTCTAGCAGGGTTTGACAAATTGGACATAGGAGAGTCCCAAGCTCAACTGCCCCATCAGCGTTAATTCTCCCGAAGGTTTCAAATCGCCGTCATGACCAACACCGATGGGCGGAAGTTGTTGTGGGCTCTCCATGATCCTCGCCGCATGAAAGGAGGTGTACATCCACCTAAGAGGTATGACCCCCAGGAGGGTGCGAAAGGGCACAGCGTACTAATGAAGGATCGGCACAGGGTACCAATCCCTCTGCTATTCGGATGAGCGGTTCTCGTTAGATGAGTGGTGTGCAGTTTCGTACTGGGTTCCGTAAAGTCACAAAGGAGGAATGCGCATGAACCGAATTGTACGTCTAATCGTCTTGGCTAGTTTGTTGGCATTCTTGTTTCCCACCGAAGTGGTAGATGCCTCTTGTCCGTATCAGCAGTGGTATACGTGTCCTGGCATCGCCCCTCCCCCCTATGGACATTGCCAGGATTGGTATAGTGATTGTGAAGCGGGATGCAACACCGAGTACCCTTGTTGTGTGTGGGATTGGTATGATTGCGGGCCGTATGGTCTCAAGTATTGCACTCGCGGCTGCGATTGTTGTGCGTAAGTGTCTAGAAAGGAGAAGATAAGAAATGAAATGGCTACGTCTTACCCTTTGGGGTCCAATCCTGTTTTTCTCACTTTTCCAAGACGCCACTAGAGCACAATCACCTGTCGAGCCGATTAAGGCCAAGCAAAGGAAGCTTACCTATCAAATTCAGCCCGATGGTTCTAAGATTCTCAAGCGGGAAGAAACAGGGGTGTTTTACCGCTCTTCGTCCGGGGCCACTATGAATACCATGGCCGACCGGTCCACATTTATCGATGAGCAGGGCAACACTTATAATATTGTCCACAGTACGAAACTCGCCAAGCTTGTGGCGCGCCAGGGCCAGCCTGAACTTCTCTACGAACAGATAAAGGCGTTACCACCGGAGGGCATTCAGGGCTATGAAATGGTGAACGGGCTTCAATGCGCCATTCGCCCAGTTCTGGGGAACGGCAAGCCTACGGGTAAGGCTTATTCTTACTTACCCTATGGTTTGACTGTGAAAGTCGAGACGACGGATCCTGGGGGCTCTTTTTGGGTCGTTCGAGAAATGTATGACATAGAGGTAGCGGAGCCCGATCCAGCACAAGTCCGAATTCCTAAAGGTTATTCGATCAATGACCAGCCAGGACAAAAATGAGCCGAAAGGGGAATAGACGAGCCCCCTCGTATTCCACCGTTCCATAATTCCCGGGCGCGCACGATCTGGTAGACGCTCAGCCCCAACATGGGAAAAAAAACGGCGGCAATTGTCGCCAAAAATGGAACAAAAATGATTCCGATTGCGGCGGTGGAGGAGGTCTGCCGAAGGATCAAATACACGTAGAGCACAGAGATGCCCGCCCCTCCCAACAGGGCAAAGAGCGCCATCCATTTCACTGCACTCGTCCTTCGGTTGGAGAGGAGAAGAAGTGTAACCGCCGCCAGAATATTCATCAAAGAGTGATCCCCTGAATAGCGGTCCTGTCCGCTCACGGGTTTGGGCGGGACTCGGGGGAGAGTTCGTCGAGGGCGCTGGCCTCGTGCGCGATTTCATAGAGCCTGCCCACCTCAAAGAGGATGTGCTCGCAGTGTTCCTTGTAGTAAGGAGTGAGTTTGCCCAGCCGGGAGTAGATCGATTGCACCTCGGTCCTAATCCGGTTGAGCGGCCCATCCAGGACATTGATCAACTCCCGGCAGTACTGACGACGCAGTGAATCGATTTGCCGGTAGCCTTCACACTGCAGGAGGTTAAAGGCCACTCTGGAAATGGGATCGCGCAGGAGTCGCAATCGGTCCTGGTCCCAGGCTCCAAAATCGGAAATCTTGTTAGCCAGGATAATTATCCCCAAACGTTTCGGATGGTTGCTAAGCAGTGTCAACATCAGATTCTGGACACCCAGGCTCCTCAATTCCTCAAGGTTCTTTTCAAAGGAGTCCTGGTTGTTGAAAATAACCTGCCCCTGCTGGTCCAACGAAACTCCCAAAGGACTCTCAAGTCCAATCTCCAAGGAGATGCCTTTTCCGGCTTCTGGGGAGGCACGCTGTCCTGTGAGCTGTCCGCGCAAGAATCGATCGTCTGTGGCTGGAAAGAGGAACCCGGCCTGTTCTACCGAAAAGATCTCCCGCAGAACATCACTCAGCTTGGCCAGGGTGGCATCGACCGAATCCTCCGCCGAAAAGCAACCCAGGATCTGAGACTTCTGTGACAGAAACTCCAGATCGGCCGAGGCCGTGGCAATGTCCCCCTCCAAAGCAACACGCCGGATTTCCTCCACTGGCAATGCGTTTACATCCCGCTGGAGCGCCTGCAGAGACTCATTGAATTTCCCAAACACGTTTTCCCATGGCCCCTCGGGGTCCTGAAGCTTAGCATTCTCCAGGTCCAGTTTGGTCAGAGAGGAAAAGGCGTTAAGCATCTGATGAGAGGTATGCAGTAGCCGCCTCCTGATACGGATCATCCAAAGGGAATCCACAGCCAATAAGAGGGCCAGAAAAAGGACTCCTCCGAGCCAATAGAAGCCCGCAACGGTCCACCTGAACTGCTTTGAAGGGGAGGAGGAGCGATGACCCAGGAAAGCGGCGCGCAACGGTGGTCGGGCAGTTCGCACCAGGTTAATCACCCATTCTCCTGCTCCGAAAACGGGGGTGGCCTGCTGCCCTGAGAGTTTTTGTAAGACCGGTTGAACCTCATGGGGGGTCGAGTTCAGGATTTCAAGAAGAGGAACAGGCTGGAAGGGCCGATTGCCCCACTTCAAGAGCGACTGACAGGACTGGCTCATACCCCAGACCAGGTCCTTTTCGTCCAGGAGGAGAGCCAGTGTGTCCGGCATTAAGCCACTTTCAAACAAACGAGCTGCGATGAGGTCCAAGCGCAACTTCACAGCCACAATGCCTTTGATCCCATCACCAGAAAAGAAGGGGGCCGAGCCCAAAACAAAAGATCCCGGGGCCTTGCCCGAATCCTGCAACCGGCTCCACAACGGCCCATGCCCCGGATTCTTTTGGGAGACAGCCAGGGAATAGGCAGGAAGTTCTGAGACCTTAAAGTCCTGCCGCAGTGTACCTTCTTTGATAAGCTTGGGAAAATCAATCCAGGGGTAAGTGTAGATCAGGGAATCCGTCGTGTACAGACTCACCGAAAGGTACTCGGGATGCGATTCCACCGCGGACTTGAAGACAGGGCCCAGGTACTCTGCCAAACGGATGTCATGGAGAATCTCGGAGGTCAACGGAGTGGCGGCACTCAAGAGCAAGGCGGGGGTCCCATCCGGTTTGACGGAGCCGTAGACCCCATAGACCGTATTGTAATCGTACTCGCCCGGTTGCGGGGCCATGCGGTAGCTGTCGGGGTGGGTAAAAATGTTCGAGGCCAGATCGGCGAGACCCCTGATGTTCCGCTCTATCTCCTCAAGCCGCAGAGCCAGCAGGGTCCCGAAACCGCGGCCCTCCTGAATCAACTCGGTGGGGACCCCGTCCTGAGCCCGCGGTTCTGAAATTGCGGCATTCCTATCAATCCAAACCCAGCGGGCAAAGACGCCCCCGAGGGCAAGAAAAGCGAGGAAGTTCAGCACGATCATGAACCGTGCGGTCAGGTGGAACTGGGTGGAGGATGTCATGGCCTTGAACAAGGTCATGCGGCACACTTGCCGTCGAGACTTTAGAACAGCCGTGAAGAAAAAAGTACCCTGGAGTCAGGGGATCTCATTCCTCGATCTTCGCCTCATCGATCA
>JBGPHY010000600.1:0-4110 GCA_041484625.1 Terriglobia bacterium
CTTCACTGTATTCCGCCTCGCGGAGATAGGAGCGAACACTTGAAAAATGCCCTCCCCCGGCCATCCGCAAGGGAAATTCCTGAAGTGACTCCATTATGACTCATAGGTTAATCGTCACCTTGTTCCAAGGTCAAGCCAAAACAAGTCACGGGGCGAACTGAATCGCGAGCAAGGTCAGCTCGATTGGATGTGCACTCTTCAATTGACGCTCTTTCAAGCTTTCGTTAGAATCTGAAAATCCAGGGAACGGAATTTCTTCGCCTTTTCGAGCTATGATTCGGAAAGGCCGGTTGGCAAATGTTGGTAGGCGGCGTGAATTGATGGTAGGTCCGATTATGAGTGGAGGACGACAAGATCTTAATTCACATCGCCATTTGTCGGTCACAATTAGCCGCACTCGTTCATAACTCCTTGTTGTCGCAATGCGTTCAATGAAGCACTGCAGTCCCCTTTTCAGCAGGTCAAAATTCATCCGGATCCTTGTCAGGCGGCTGATAATCTCTTTGGGAGTGCTGTCTTTCCGCCGTACGTCCGATGGCATGTTTGCCGCCAGCGGCTCTGCCAGTCTGTTCTTGCCGACAGACTTCTCCCCATATCCTTGGATGGAATTCGCCCTCCGTGAGTATGGAATCAAGGGGATTTCCGCACGTGGCCGGACCGTAAACGTAGTTGCATACTTGAAGGCCACTGGCGTTGGTCGCTCCAATGACGAAACGGCGTGGTGTTCGGCATTCGTCAACTGGTGCCTACTCATGGCCGGATTCCCCGGTACAGGCAAGGCCAATGCTCGGTCCTGGCTGGACTAGGGTGGCGTTTCTTTAGAGTTTCCAGCATACGGGTGCATTGTGATCCTATGGCGTGGAGCTAAAAATGGCCCACTTGGACACGTTGGGTTTTTCGTAGGGATGCAGGGGGACAACCTGCTCTTGCTGGGAGGCAATCAAGGGAATGCGGTCAGCATCAGGCCCTATTCCAAGGATAGGGTGCTGGGCATGAGATGGTTGGAGGGCTTTCCCGTCCCAGAAGTCAATGAAAATTTGTTGCATTGACTAGGTATTCCTCGGTAGCCTTTGATTGGAAATGATTAAATGAATTGACTCCCCAAGGCGCTTCTTGCTATTCTGCACGGGAGTTTTTCCATCAGAAAAATCGGTATGTTTGGATCTGAAGGGTTCGTATGAAACCTGGAGAGGCGTCGAAATTAGGGGGTTCTCGCCGCCTCGGAGCGTCTTACTCCAAATCTTACTTCTCCTTGTGGAGGCGGGCGTAAATGACCAAGTGGGAAATTGACGAACTGATTCGGGCTGGGAACCTCTCCGGGGCGATTCAGGAAGCTACTCAACAGGTCAGGGCCTATCCGACAGACCTCACGGCACGTGTTTCGCTTTTCGAATTGCTGTGCCTAATCGGAGAATACGATCGCGCGGAAAAGCAACTGGACGTGCTGGAACAGCAGCGAGAGAAAACTGACTTGGGAGTCCAGGTCTACCGCAACTGCCTGCGGGCCGAAAAGAAGCGCCGACGTGTTTATGCCGGCGAAGTGGAGCCTCATTTCTTGAATGAACCCCCTTCATATATTGATCTTAACCTGGAGGCGATTCGTCACGCGAAAGAGGAAAGGTTTGCCGACGCTCGTAAAGCCCTGGACCGGGCTGAAGAAGAGCGGCCAGCACTTTCTGGAAGACTGAATGATAAAGTGTTTCAGGACTTTCGGGACTCGGACGACTTCACTGCGCCTGTCCTGGAACTTTTCGTGCACGACAAGTTTACCTGGTTGCCTCTTCAACAAATTAGAACCCTCGAGATTCTACCTCCGAAACAGTTGCGGGACCTGCTCTGGGCGTCGGCTCGAATTGAATCCGTGAATGGGACCAAAGGAGAAGTGATCGTACCGGCCCTCTATAACGGCACTTCCATGGATTCGAACGACCAGGTCCGCTTGGGGAGGTTGACAGATTGGCGACTTATAGCGGAGGACCTGTATCGCGCTGCTGGGCTACGTATGTTTCTGGCTGATGATGAAGACCAGTCGATATTCGAGTTGAAACTCGTGAGTTTTGACGTCCCGGGCAATGCCGACTCCCAGGTTCCTTGATTCTGGAAGGCAGGGGGAGGGATGACTAATCTCTTTCTTGGAGTAAACAAGAAATGCCAAGTTTAGAGAGTACTGTAGATTTGGAAAGACTGCTCCAGCCGATCCCCGGGGAAAAGCCCTCGGGAGAAGATTTGCGTTATGCGGGACTCCATGACGAGATACGTGAGGCACGTCGCTCAGACACCGATCTCAGTCCTGGCGAAGGGAAAGTTGCAAACTGGGAGGAAGTGGTTCGATTGGCGGCCGAGGCGTTAGCTACGAAAACCAAGGACCTCCAGGTGGGTGCCTGGCTTGCAGAGGCGCTTGTTAACCTGCACGGTTTTGCAGGCTTGCGGGATTGTTTGAAGCTATCGTCCGGTTTGCAGCAACGCTTCTGGGATCATTTGTACCCTGAGATTGATGAGGGCGATATGGAAGCCCGAGCCAACTCCATGTCCTGGTTTGACAGGGCAGTCAGTGCCGCCGCCAGGCAGGTCCCCTTGACTGGAGCCCGTTCTTCGGATACTTTCTCGTTTATTAAATGGCAGCAGTCCAGTCTGCCGGAAGAGTACTCCAAGATCGCCCAGAGCGACTCGCAGGAAGCTGCCCGGATCAAGGAGCGATGCGATAAGGCCAGTGAGGAGTGGACCCGCCTCTATCGTGCCACCCCTCGACGCTTCTATGAAGAGACTACCACCCTGCTGCAAGAATGCCGGGAGGGATTTGCTGTACTCGATCGTGTGATGGACGAGAAGTTTGCCCGCCAGACTCCTGGTCTAAGCGAGCTCAAGAAGTCTTTGGAGGAGATAAGAACTTTAGTGGATCGGCTGGTCAAAGAGAAACGCCAGCTGGAACCTGATGCTGTTCCTGGGATTTCTGCTGAACCCGCGGAGGGAGCATCTGGAGGATTACTGTCTGGAGGGGGTAGATTCGGCTCAGTGGGCGCCATTCGGGGGCGCCAGGAAGCTCTGAATCGTCTAGCGGAGATAGCAGAATACTTTCAAAGAAGCGAACCCCATAGTCCGGTTGCATACCTGGTGCAACGGGCAGTGAAATGGGGGAATATGCCGCTGGAAAAATGGCTGCAGGATGTCATCAAAGACAGTTCGGTTCTGGACAACCTGAATGAAACTTTGGGTCTTAAGACTGGGGCAGAAGAGTCCGCTACGTAGAGTCCCGGAGTTCCTTCCCCAGCCGGGTGTTAATCTTGTCGCCTGGAAACGGTGACGCTAATCCATTGGGGCGGAAGGGTATGACACTATCGAAGTACCGTGAGCGGTTCTGAATTTGTTGACTGTAGTTTGGATGTTTCCAAAGGAGAGGGAATATGCCGAAAAAAGAGAGTACCCAGCAAAAGCTCAGCCGAGTCCGGCCTCCCCGCGTCCACATCACCTATGATGTGGAAGTCGGTGGCGCAATCGAGACCAAAGAAATCCCCTTCGTCGTCGGAGTCATGGGCGATTTTTCCGGGAAACCGGATGAGCCCTTGCCTCGGATGCGGGACCGGAAATTCATCGAAATTGATCGGGACAACTTTGATTCCGTGCTGTCCGGGATGAAACCGAAGGTCAGTATGCGTGTCGACAACAAATTGACAAATGACGACAGCAAGTTGGGCGTGGAACTTCGCTTCAACAAGATGGAGGACTTTGAGCCGGACCAAGTCGTTCAACAAGTAGAACCGTTGCGCCGACTGGTTCAAGGACGTCAGCGGCTCTCCGACCTTATCTCCAAAATGGATGGAAATGAGAAACTGGAGAACATCCTGCAGGACATCCTTCAGAACACCTCTATGCAGCAGCAACTTGGTTCGCAGCTCGGGATCGACGCTTCCAAAGAGGGCGGCCCAGTAAAGGAGGAGTCTAAATGAATCAGCAGGTAAACAAGCAGAAAAATACCGTCGTTCAAGAACAACAAGTTGAAGGCGATCTGTTATCCAAGATCCTGGACGAAGGAAAACTGGCGCGCAATGAGGCCCAGGTAGCTCTGGCAAAAGACATGATAGGCGAGTTCGTTCAGCAGGCGCTCGAAGGCCA
>JBGPHY010000601.1:0-4108 GCA_041484625.1 Terriglobia bacterium
AGAGAAATTCGTCGTGGGGTAATAGGAACCTTGATCAGGGACCATCCTGCCGGCACCCATGCAAATTCGCGGGCGTTGCTCCAGAGTGCGTTTTCGGCCTGCCTGTCGATCGTTTTGCCGCCATCTAGCAAGTCCCGCAGGCGCCCAGTTCGGCTGGCCAACGCCTTTGGGAATCCGCCGAGGCGAGCCTAGAGTGTTGTGCCTGACGAGGCAAGTTCGAAGTCGAGGGCAGTCAAATCCAGCGGGGAAGCATAAATGTTATAGAGAGTTTCAAGGGTTTGCTCCCAACTCGGGTGGGACGATTGCACCGTAACGAAGGTCTGGGGCTTGGGAAAGACCTTAAATGTCAGTTCGACCAGCACGCCCAGGCTGCCCAGGCTGCCGGTCATCAGTTTAGGCAGGTCGAAGCCCGCGGCGTTTTTCACCACCTTGCCTCCGCCCTTTACGAGGTGGCCCTCGCTATCCACGTAGAGAACGCCGAGGATGAAATCTCGCACTCCGCCGTAGCGATAGCGCCCAGGACCGCTCACCCCCGCTGCAACAGTGCCGCCCAATGTGGAGCCCTGATCCAACAGAGGAGGGTCGAAGGGAAGGTATTGACCATGCTCTTCCACCAGGTGAGAAATGTCGGCGACCCGCGTTCCAGCGCGCGCTGTGAAAGTGAACTCGCCCGGGTCGTACTCGATTACGCCCGAAATAGCCGTGAGTTCCAGCAGTGTTGTGGCCTCAGTGGGGGTCGAGAGCGCTGATTTGGTGCCGCCCCCACGCGGGAGCACCTTCTCCTGTTCACACACGGCAGCTTGCACTTCCGCGATGCTGGCGGGCTTTAGAATTTGTCCAGGCATCCTCTCTGTTTCCTCTCCTCTTGCCTGTTCGGCATTTGGTTCCGCTGAGCGGACGCCAGTCCGCTGCGGCGGAACCGCAATTGCTAAGGGCGGTTCTGCGCGAGCGTCACTCCGCGGGAATCACTCCGGCACACCCGACCGGCTGCGGCCCGGGTGGTCTGACTTCTATCTCCTCGCCTTCGGGAAACATCTTGCCGCGATTGGAAAGTTCCCCCGGGTCGATGGCTCGGCGCAGGCGGCGCATGGTCTCCACGTCATGCTCACTGAACATCTCGCACAGGTATTCACGCTTTTCCATGCCGACGCCGTGCTCTCCCGTGATCGAACCCCCGTAGCGAATGCACATCCGAAGAATTTCCGAGGACAATTTTTCGGCACGCTCCAGGGCCCCTGCTTCCTGCCCGTTGTACAGTACAAGTGGGTGCAAGTTCCCATCTCCGGCATGGAAGACGTTGGCTATTCGGAGATCGTATTTGGCGCTCAGGCGCTCAATCTCGGCGAGGGCAGCCCCGAGACGTCCACGGGGAACCACGCCGTCGTTCACAATATAATCGGGACTGAGTCTCCCCACCGCCGAAAAAGCCCCCTTGCGCCCCTTCCAGATGCGGTAGCGTTCAGCTTCATCCTGCGCCACACGGACTTCATAGGCCCCGGAAGCATCGATCACGCGCGCCAGCCGTTTGAACTCCTCATCCACTTGCTGTGCTTCTCCATCCAGTTCGACAATCAGCAGTGCAGCTGCGCCAGCCGGATAATTGGCATGTACAGCCGCTTCTGCCGCCTCAATGGCTAACCTGTCCATTATTTCCAGGGCTCCCGGGAGCAATCCTGAAGCGACGACTTGAGAAACTGCTTCACCCGCCGCCGTCAGGTTGGTATAGGCCGCAAGAACGGTGCGGAAACTCTCTGGCCTGGGCAAGAGTCGCAAGGTTACTTCCAGCGCGATGCCCATTAATCCTTCCGACCCCACAAAAAGGCCGGTCAGGTCAGGTCCCACTCCTTCGAGGCTCTCTCCGCCCAATTGCACGACCTCGCCCTCGGGGAGGACAACCTTTACGCCGATTACGTGATTGCTCGTCATGCCGTACTTGAGACAATGAGCGCCACCGGAATTGAACGCCACGTTGCCGCCTATCGTGCAGATTCCCTGACTCGAAGGGTCAGGTGCATAGTACAAACCATGGGCGGCGGCGGCACGGCTCACCTGCAGGTTGATGATTCCGGACTCAACCACCGCGATACGATTCTCCGGGTCCAGGCGCAGGATGTGGTTCAGGCGGTTCAATGCGATCAGCAGGCCTCCCTTCACCGGCAGCGAGCCGCCGCACAAACTAGTGCCGCTACCTCTAGGTACGAAGGGCACACCCCAGCGGTGGCAGAGCCGAACGGTCTCGATTACCTCGTCGGCACTCTCGGGAATGACAACTGCAGCGGGACGGCTGCGGTAGGCTGTCAGCGCATCCGACTCATAAGGGGCCAATTGGGCTGGTTCGGTTAGCAGCCGGTCTGCTGGATAGATACGGGCCAGAGGAAGAAGCCAAGATTCTTTATGCATGAACTCAGTCCTCCTTTCTGGCTCGTGTCGGCTATGGATAAAAACGTTCCCCTCAGCCCGGCCCCAGCGAGGGTGCGTATCTTTACATGGATCTGTTGCGGTTGTAGCTGGAGCTTCCATTCCGTGGATCGGCACTGGGAAGCCATCCGTCACAACCTTGAAGGAAGATGAAATTATATAATCAAGTCCCCCCGGGAGAGAAGTTCTTTTGCTCATAATCCATCATGCGCCAGTCTTGCGGGGCTTTGCTGTCGGGCGGTTATGTCAACCACTCGGGAGTGTGGCGATTCACAGAAGCATCCTTCAGGTTTCCCCACGTAACTGACGTACTCTCGGCAAGGAATAAGAAACATTGCGTTGAAGAATAAAAACACGTTGAATATGAGTGCTGCCATTGGACTTGTGATGGAGGATTTACAGTCATGGATTTAGATGCCAGTCGATTTCGGGACCTGGACCCTGGGATACGTATATTGTTGGGGCCGGGACCAAGCGAAGTTCCACCGCGGGTTTTGCAGGCAATGTCTACGCCCTGTATCGGCCATCTCGACAGGTCGTTTTTGAAGATCATGGACGAGACCCAGGCGCTGTTGCGGTTTGTGTTTCAAACGGACAATGGCCTGACGATACCGGTGTCGGGCACGGGCAGTTCCGGAATGGAAGCCTGCCTGGTGAACCTCGTGGAGCCCGGTGACGAGGTGGCTGTATGCGTTAACGGTGTTTTTGGTATGCGCATGTGCGACATCGTCAAACGCCTGGGCGGAACGCTCGTCCGCATCGACGCCCCGTGGGGACGGACTGTCGATCCGGACGCGGTACGACACGCCCTCCGCGAAAGGAAACCGAAGCTTCTGGCGGTGGTGCACGCAGAAACATCGACCGGCGTGTGCCAGCCGCTCCAGCCCTTGGCGGAGATGGCTCGGGAAAGTGGAGCGCTCTTCCTGGTGGATGCCGTGACTTCGCTGGGCGGGATGGAGGTGGCGGTTGACCGGACGGGCATCGATGCCATTTACAGCGGCACACAGAAGTGTCTCTCCTGCCCTCCAGGCCTTTCCCCCATTTCGTTCGGTCCAAGGGCCCTGAGCGCTCTGGACAATCGCAGGACTCCCGTCCCGAGCTGGTATTTCGACCTGAGCATGGTGCGAAGCTATTGGGGTGGGGAGCGAAAATATCACCACACTGCCCCCATCAACATGATTTACGCGCTGCGGGAATCCTTGCGTCTTGTCGCCGAAGAAGGGCTCGAGGCCAGGTTTACCCGATACCGCTTGAACCATCGTGCACTGGTGGCGGGAATTGAGGCCATGGGACTCTCCATGCATGTTCCGGAGCCCGAAAGGCTCCCCATGCTGAATGCCGTTCAGATCCCTCCAGGCATCGACGACAAGCGGGTACGATCAGTTCTATGGGAGGAGTTCGGCATCGAGATTGGTGGGGGACTGGGAGAGCTGGCAGGAAAGATCTGGCGGGTGGGGCTGATGGGTCATTCGTCTACCCGCAGAAACGTTTTCTTGTTCTTGTCTGCCCTGCACACGACACTGCATTCCCACGGCATGAAGGTGAATCCCGGCGCGCTCCAAGCGGCAGCGGAAGTTTATCAAGGGCCATGATCGGGCTGCCTCCTTTCCGATTCACGTCTGCTGCTAAGAGACGCAGATCGATTCCATTGGGTCGGTTTGCTCTCTTGCCCACTATTGCGCTGCGCGAG
>JBGPHY010000602.1:0-4103 GCA_041484625.1 Terriglobia bacterium
GGAAAAGAGGATATTGGTCCGCTATGGCAAAAGCGAAAACCTCCTGGCCGGTCTGGCTGCGACGGTTCACTCAAACAGGCTTCCTGTTCCTGTTCTTCTATCTTTTCATGCAGACGGTCTACCATCCCATCAACAAGACCGGCGGACGGGTGACGCTGTTCTTTGAATTGGACCCCTTGGTACTCTTTACGGTCTTCCTGGCTGCCCACACCGTCGCGGCAGTCCTTCTCCTTTCTCTGGTGACACTAGGGGCAACAATCTTGTTCGGACGATGGTTTTGCGGCTGGGTCTGTCCTCTGGGGGCAGTGCACAATTTCTTTGCCGGCTTTCGGGGTGGACGTCTGAAAGCGAAAATGGAGGCGGGGGGTTACTCCCGGTGGCAGAAAGCCAAGTATTACCTGCTGGTGTTCTTCCTGGTCAGTGCCCTGCTGGGATTCAACCTGGCCGGTTGGCTGGATCCCTTCTCCTTCTTCTTCCGCTCCCTGGCGATTGCGGTGTTCCCCGCGACCCAGTCGGGAATCCAGGGCCTATTCGGCTGGATCTACTTCGCCAATCCCGGTGTGGGCAACCTCCGCGTGACTGCCCTCTCGGAACCTGTTTACGAAGTGCTGCGACGTTACTTTCTGGCCGTGGAGCAGCCGCATTATTTCGGGGGCCTGCTGATCGGGATATTGTTTGGAGTCGCGCTAGGACTGAACTTTTACCGGGCTCGCTTTTGGTGTCGCTATCTTTGTCCCTTGGGGGCATTACTGGGGGTTGCCGGAAAGAATCCGCTGCTCCGCCTGACCAAGCGCCTGGATCAGTGTAATGACTGCCGGCTCTGTCTCCCGGACTGCCAGGGGGCTGCCCAGCCCCAGAGTGATCAAGGCTGGAGACCGTCAGAGTGTTTTTACTGCTGGAACTGCGAGTCCAGTTGCCCGATCCACGCCATCTCTTTTCGCTTCGAGCTTCCCCGGGAGAAGAGGCCATGATCAGGGGATGGCTGCGCTGGGTTCTCCACTTTTTTCGACCACCGCGGGAAACGCGGTTGGACTTGAGTCGACGGGCACTGTTGACCTCGGGGCTGGTGGGGATGGGCGGGGGACTATTGTTTCGCAGCGGCGCCCGCGGCCAGGGTCGCTCGTTCAACCCTTGGCTGATTCGTCCCCCCGGTTCTACCGGGGAAGAGGAATTCCTCTCCCACTGTATCCGCTGCGGTGACTGCATGAAGGTCTGCCCCACCAATGCCATCCACCCGACTCTCCTGGAAGCCGGGCTGGAAGGATTGTGGTCTCCGGTCATGAAAATGAAGATCGGGTATTGCGAGTATGAATGCACCCTCTGCACGCAAGTCTGCCCAACCGATGCCATCCGGGAACTCTCTGTCGAAGAGAAGCAGAAGGTCAAGATCGGGCTGGCTTTCTTTGACAAGAACCGGTGTTTGCCTTACGCCTTTGCCCGTTCCTGCATTGTCTGCGAAGAGCACTGTCCGACCCCCAAGAAAGCCATCTGGTTTGAAGAGCTGGAGGTCTTGAATTCCCTGGGCGAGAAAGTCATGGTCAAACAGCCACAGATCGATCCGGAACTGTGCACCGGCTGCGGGATTTGTGAAAACAAGTGTCCCGTGGCCGATTCTGCTGCTGTTTATGTGACCAGCGTGGGTGAAACCCGCCATCCCAAGAATCAGATCTTGTTGAGCAACACCTACGGTTCCGAGATTTACCAATGAGATATCGGACTCTCGGAAAAACCGGGCTGAATGTGTCTGTTCTCGGATTCGGGAGGTCCTCTCTGGGATCCGTCTTTCGAGAGATCGACGAATGTGCCGGGATCCGTACCGTTCACACCGCGGTGGACCAAGGCATCAACCTGATCGACACTTCGCCCTTCTATGGCCTCACTCGGGGAGAAACCCTCCTGGGAAGGGCTCTCCGGGAGATTCCACGAGACAGGTACTATCTGGCTACCAAGGTCGGCCGCTACGGATACGAAGTCGCAGACTGCAATTTTTCCGCCGGCCGGGTCAAGGCCAGCGTAGACGAGAGTCTGCGGCGCCTGCAGGTCGACTACATCGATATCATCCAGGTCCACGATATGGAGTTTGGAGTTCTGGACCAGATTGTTAGTGAAACCGTTCCCGCGCTCCGAGAGATGCAGAAGGCAGGGAAAGTCCGGTTTGTCGGAGTCACTGGATTCCCACTGCGGCTCTTCGAGTATGTATTGGACCGCATCGAAGTCGATCAGATCCAATCCTACTGTCACTATTGCCTGAACGACACGGCCCTGGCCGACCTGTTGCCCTACTTGAAAACCCGGAATGTTGGCATCTTCAATTCCGCTCCGCTGGCCATGCGCTTACTGACACTGGAGGGCCCTCCCCCGTGGCATCCGGCTCCAAATGAGGTCCGAGCCAAATGCCGGGAAGCTGCGCTCTATTGCCAGCTGCAGGGAACAGACCTCGCCACGGTGGCCCTGCAGTTTTCCGTGGCCCATCCGGACATTCACACCAATATTGTGGGTACAGCCAATCCTGAACGGATCCTTAAGAATGTCCGACAGATTGAAGAACCACTGGATGAGCAGTTATTAAAAGAAATCCTCAGAATCCTGGAACCCGTTCACAACAAAACCTGGCCGCAAGGCAGGACGGAGAACAACTGAGTTTGACCGATCTGGCCAAGAAGGGGGTTAAATCTTGAAAGCCTTACAGATCACTGAACCCCGCCACTGCGAGATCGTCAAGATTCCACAACCGTCTCCGGCACCCGGCGAGGTTTTGCTGCAGATCCGCAAGATCGGTTTCTGCGGATCCGATCTCGCTACGTTCCAGGGACGCAATCCCCTGGTCAGCTATCCGAGGATCCCCGGACATGAGATCTCCGCCACCATTTCGGCTGTCACATCCGGCGTCCCGGAGATGCTGGTCCCCGGGATGAAAGTGACAGTGGTTCCTTACACGAATTGTGGGGCGTGCGCCTCCTGCCGCCGCGGCCGGTTCCATGCCTGCAGGTATAATCAGACTCTCGGAGTTCAGCGCGACGGGGCATTGACAGAGTACCTGGCGGTTCCCTGGCAGAAAGTGATTGTAGCTCCGGGATTATCGGATGTTCAGTTGGCACTGGTTGAACCATTGACAGTTGGCTTCCATGCGGTCGACCGTGGTCGCATTGAAGCGGAGGATACGGTGCTGGTCTTCGGCTGCGGGATGATCGGGCTGGGAGCCATCGCCGGCGCCCTCTACCGCAGGTCCCGCGTCATTGCAGTGGACATCGATGATGCCAAGCTGTCGATCGCCAGGCAGATCGGCGCCGCTCATACCATCAACTCCAAGTCTGGCGACCTTCATCAGCAACTGCAAGCCTTGACCTCCGGCCATGGACCGGATGTGGTGGTCGAGGCAGTGGGCAGCCCACTAACTTACCGGACTGCCGTGGAGGTGGTGGCGTTTGCCGGCAGAGTGGTCTGCATTGGGTACTCCAAAGAACAAGTGTCTTTTGCTACCAAGCTCTTTGTCCAGAAAGAACTCGATATCCTGGGCTCCCGGAACGCTACTGCTGCGGATTTTGAGAGAGTGACTCGATATTTGGCTGAGAGCCGCTTTCCCGTCAGTGATGTAGTCAGCCGCACCGTCTCGCCCGAGCAGGCCGGCGAAGCCCTCAGTGCCTGGTCGTCTAATCCCGGAGCTTACACCAAGATCCTGGTGGAGTTAGACGTGAATTAGATTTTCTTCCTTGGATCCTTTGAACAAAGAAGTTCGTCATGCGCCATTTTGGCACGCCACCACCGATGAGAATGGGGTTCGGAGTTCCGCCTTCAGGCGGTGCCGGCTAAAGCCGGAACTCCAAACTGAGGCCATTTTCATAGGAGTGCGAAATCGGACCCATCCTGCCCCTGAGAGGGGCTGGGTGGGGCGAACCTCACGAGTTGTCCTTGACAGCCTCCAGGATTACCTGGATCTCCCGCGCCCGAAATTGGAATGCCAGGTATTCCTCCCAGAACCTGCGGAGGAAGCGCCAACGGGGGTGGATGTTCACGGCATTAATCAACCATTCCATTCCGAGCAATCGCCAAAGATTGAGCATCGTGATCCGGATGGAAACAATGCGGTACCTCCCCAAACCGGA
>JBGPHY010000603.1:0-4093 GCA_041484625.1 Terriglobia bacterium
CGTGTGAATCCTGCCACGGTCCGGGGCAGGCTCACATCGATGCCGCGGACGGGAGCCAGGTTTTTTCATTCACCAAGTCGGCGTCCCTAGACATTAACACTCGTTGCTTCGCCTGCCACGGCCGACATCCGGAACTGGTCGGAATGCCCAACAGCATGCACGGCAAGAATCAGTTGGCCTGTACCGAGTGCCATGACATCCACGAAGCCAAACACCCGATCCATCTGCTCACCAAAGCCCCAACGGACTTGTGCGTGACTTGCCACAAAGATATTGCCGCGTCATTTGCCAAGCCTTATAGCCACCACTTGCGCGAGAAAGCCGTGATTTGTATCGACTGTCATCGACCCCACCAGGGAATGGGTATCAAACCCCGTACGGTAAGCAAACTTCAATTGCAGAGCGCCCGCGGCAACGACAACGCCTGTTTGAAATGCCATATGAATGTGGGGGGACCTTTCGTATTTGAGCACCCGCCCATGCAGACCGAAGGTTGCATGGCCTGCCACGAGCCGCATGGCTCCATCAATCCCAAGATGCTGATTCGTAACCAGGTCCAGTTCCTCTGTCTGGAATGCCATTCCCTAACGCCGGACGTGCCTTCCAGCCAGCCGCCATCGTTCCACAACTTGCAGAGTCCGCGCTTCCAGAATTGCACGACCTGTCACATCAAGATCCACGGCTCCAATGTGAGCAGAAACTTCATGCGCTAAGGGAGTAGCACGATGAAAAACAGCAATCTGACTCGACTGCAAACCGCGAAGGGAATCGAACCCTTTGGCGCTCTGTTCCGGATTGGCCTGCTCGTCATGTTGTCCCTCGGTGTGGGCTATGCGCAGGAGACTTCTTCATCAGCTTCATCCGCGGGTCAATCTTCCGGCAAGACTGCTGGTGATGGATCCGGACTAGAGGCCACGGGATCCTTAGACATCGGATATCGATGGAAGGCCGGCTTCAGCGGAAACGAAGACATGTATCGGAGTATAGTCAATCTCGGCCAGGGACCCCGCCTGTTAGGGGCCAATTTCAACTTGAGCAATCCTCTTGGCAAGGGAAAATATGTGGATCGCTTCCACTTTAGCGCCAACTCCTGGGGCGGAGATCCTTACAACACGGCCCAGTTGTCTGCGGAAAAAACCGGAATCTACCAGTTTACTTTTGACTACCGAAGTATCAAGTACTTCAACATGATTCCCATTTTTGCCAACCCGCTGTTGGGGCGAGGCATTTATCTCAGCCAGGATGCTTTCGACACTTCAAGCCGGATGATGGATTTTCAACTGACGTTTCTCCCCGGCAGGAGGGTCTCCCCTTATGTTGCCTACTCCCGCAACTCAGGTTTTGGGCCTGGGGTCATCACTTTTGCCGGCGACGGAAATGAGTTCCCTGTTCACAATCAACTTCGGGACAGCTCGGATTATTATCGTGGCGGCGCTGTCTTCAGTTTTTCCCGCGCCAACATTCTTTTCGAGCAGGGTTTGCTGATCTTCAAAGACGATCAGCGCATCTACCAGAACGGAGGAACCAACCCGGGAAACCGCCCCAATCCCCTGCTGGGCCAGGACATCGTCCTGAACGAACTCGATCAGAACTACCACGTGCGCGGGAGTACTCCGGTCACGCGGATTCAAGCAGCGGCTACGCCCTGGCGGCAATTGACGGTGACGGGCCGATTCGTTTACACCCGGCCATCAACAGACTTCAATTACGATCTGAGGTCCTTTGGCAACTTTCTCTCTTTTGAATTATTCAGGATTTACAGCCAGGAGTGGGACTCCTCCAGTGGCGATGCCAGCCGTCCTCATGAGTTGGGGAGCTTTCAAGTGGAATACCGGCCGAACAGTAAGATCCGAATCCTGGAAGACCTCATGACCGACAGGTTCCAGGGCACCGGCAGTTCGTTACTGTCCCGATCTCTGGCAGGAACCCAACCCCTGAGTGGTCCTCCGGATCTCAACAACACCTACAATACTTCTTCTTCCAGCGCCTATTCCGGCTTAAAGTTGGATTTAAGTCAAAACCAAATCGAAGGGGTGGTGAACATCACTCCGCGCCTGAGCGTCCGTGGCGGCAATCGTTACGTATGGGGGGGGACCGACTTCATCTCCAATGACCAACGTCTCAGAATTGATACCACGCGAAACATCGGGCTGGCCGGTTTTAGCTACCGGTTACCTCGAAAAACCAGCCTGGGACTGGATTTCGAAATCGGCAACGGAAGTCGAGTTTACAGTAGAACCGATATCCTCGACTACAAGAAGGTGCGTGTGCGGGGCCGTTACCAATTCAGTAACCTCCTCACGCTGAATGGATCATTCTCTCTTATGAACAACCAGAACGGCCAGTCGGGAATTGACTACAATTTCAAGAGTCATGGGTATACGGTGTCACTGGCCATCACACCCAAGGGCAGTGATCGGCTGGTGGCCAGTCTGCAATACTCCCGGTCGGATTTGAATTCGGATATCCTCTACATCATTCCGCAATCGCTGACTGCCGGCCGATCGATCTACATTACCGACAGCAATTACGGCGGCGGTGAAGTGGACATCAAGTTGGTACGCCAGGCCCGCATTAATTTTGGCGGTGCCTTCATCAGTACCACCGGCAACCTCCCCCTCAAGTTCTATCAGCCTCACGCCGGCATGGTAGTCCCCTTGCATAAGCACGTAGCCCTGGTGGCTGATTGGCGTTTCTATCGGTACAAGGAGAGCAACTGGTCACTCCAAAATTTCAAGACCAACCTGATCACGGGCGGATTCCGGTTTTCATATTGACCCCTCGATCCAGGCCTCGCTCAGTAGGCTGAATGGGACCAGCATCGATCGAGGATTGGTAGCGAAAACTTCCCACCAAGACATCATCCTCTTGCAGGGGCCAAGCGAGACTCGGGATAGCCTTCGAAAAATGCTCAGTCCGTTTGAGTTCCGATGGTAGGCTTAACGGCACCAGTTAGGGGCAGAACCTGCGTCCTGAGTCTTCATCACCCAAACAATTCCACAACACAATGGACATGTGACCTGACTCTTCCCGCAAGAGCCTGCAACGTAAGGGAAGAGGCTCTGCGCATCTGGGGGACAGGCGGCACACGATCAAGGGTGTAAATTTGGACTCGACCGGGCTGGATCTGGAGAAGGCCTCCCAGCCAGGGTTCAACATCCTTGCTGGCAGTGTTGTCAAATCGGCCTTCACAAAAGAACGACTGAATGGTGAGTTGGGGCAATTCTCGCCAGATCGGGATCATTTTTTGCAGGTCGTAAGTGGTCAAGGGTCGATCCAGCCATTCTCCGCCCGCATCAAACTTTATTGACTTGAGATCCAGCGCTGAGACGGTTAGAAACACAGCCTCATTGAGTAACTGGCTGCCACTGGTCAGAACCCCTATCCGCGACTGCGGCAGGTAATGGTCGCGAGCGTGTTTGACGATTTCAACCGCCCGGGTGAATTCTGGATAAAGCGTCGGTTCACCATTTCCGGAAAAGACGATGGTGTCAGGCAGAATGCGCTGTGTCGACAGGTCACGGAATCTCTTCTCCACGGCTTCCTCGATTTCAGCCAGGCTGGGAAAAGGGACCCCAGCAAAGCCCTGCCTGGCCAGTGACCGGGAACTCCAGCCGCACTGGCAATAGAGACAATCAAAATCACACACTTTCTGCCCGCTGGGGAGCAAATTGATCCCCAACGAGTACCCAAATCGCCGCGACCGGATCGGCCCATAGACAATCTCACAATCCAGATTCCAACGTCGCGTGAGTCCTTCTACCGCGGACAGATCACCCTCCCTATCATCAAATGCAGTGTCCTCGTTCTCATTCATGCATGAATTATAGCCTGAAACCTGCCCATGTCCGGCAGGAAACGAAGGCTTTGGGTAGAGGTTAATTACTGATGTGGAGCCTTTCGCCGACGCGGAGGTTTCTAATCGGTTCAAACAAATCGTTGTGATGAGGGTGTTTGTCTGAGAGATTGTCGCCAGCCCTGTAGCAGACCGGCATGCACGAATAGAATTCTTCGTGGCTTGGTTTCTTGTGAGCAAATGTAAACGAAGTCAGCAGTGAGCAACGAACCAGCAATATTCTCGTGGTTAGAATCC
>JBGPHY010000604.1:0-4091 GCA_041484625.1 Terriglobia bacterium
ATTGCCATCGTTCCTACTTATGATGCCGTGGTGGGTCTTGGCGACCTCTATCTCCAGCAGGGACAAAAGGCGAATGCTGATAAAACCTTCGAATTGCTCTCCGTGATTGAACAACACGATCGCTCACATAGCATCCAGCCGGAATCCTATATGTCGCTGTTCTATGCTGATCACGACCTGAAGGGGAAGGATGCTCTGGAGATGGTGGAGAGACAGGCCACTCGTCGTAAGGACATCCGAACTTGGGATGCATTGGCCTGGGCTCTCTACAAATCAGGGCGCTACCAGGAAGCCCGGGCTGCCAGCAGGCAGGCAATGCGCCTGGGGACTCGCGATGCCTTGCTCTACTACCACTCTGGCATGATAGAAACACGATTAGGCAATTTGGATCAAGCCAGCCGTGCCTTGCAGACAGCACTTCGTATCAACCCCGGCTTTCATCCCCTTCATGCCGAACAGGCCAGGAATGAACTCAGAGAATTGGCCACGCGGGGCGCTCGGGCAAATGGAAAGAAGTCTCGGGAAAGCTAGAATGAGACTGCCAGTCACACATTGAAAAGTCGTCTGGATTCATGGGAATTAGCCAGTCCACCGGTGGCTCTTTCAACCGATAAGTTGACAAAGGCCATCTTTCCCATTCGGGTTTAACGACAACCAAGTGGTAGAGCATATGAAATACATTCGACGATTGATACTAGGGATCGTTGTGGTTCCTGTGCTCACTGCCCAGGCCCACGATATTGGTCTGAGCACTCTGGTACTCCAACTGAGCAAGGAAGCTCTTACTGCTCAAATGAGAGTGGCACGGAACGACCTGGAAGCCAAGATTCTGGTGGATGATGATCTGGATGGAATTGTGAGTCCCGATGAGCTCAAGCTTGTTACCCCTCGCTTGCAACGCATGTTCTCCGATGCACTCCAGATCCAGTGGGACGGCCAGTCGGCACTTTCAGTCGATTTTTCAGTTCGAACGATGGATTCTTCGGCTCTGGAATTAACTGCGTGCTATCCTCGCCATCCGTCGTCACGTCTCACCATTCTGTCCCGATTCCCGGCCCTTCTGCCATACGGCCATCGACAGGACCTCACTCTAAAACGAGAGGATGGACGCAACATTTATCAGGGAGTCATCGACGCTTCGGCCCAACCTTTCGACATCGACCTGAGGGAAGCAAAGGCTAATGGAGGTTCGCTTCAGACATTCCGGCAATTCACCAGCTTGGGTGTGGAGCACATTCTGAAAGGGTACGACCACCTCCTCTTCCTGTTGGCCTTGCTTCTGGCGGGAGGCGGATTCCGCGCCGCGGTCCGGATTATCAGTTCCTTTACGGTGGCTCATTCCATTACTCTGGCGTTGGCTACTTTAAACTACATCCATCTCCCGTCCCGGCTAGTCGAACCGCTGATTGCTTTGTCGATTGTTTATGTCGGGTTCGAAAACCTCTTTGCTCGGGATTTCGAGCACCGCTGGAGGATCACTTTTTTGTTCGGTTTAATTCATGGTTTGGGATTTGCCTCGGTGCTGCAGGATTTGGGTATGGGTGGAAGTGCTTCTCAGATCGTCGTACCGCTCCTGTCCTTCAATTTGGGTGTCGAAATGGGTCAGGTTTCCATCGCCCTCCTGGCCCTGCCGCTCCTGCACTGGCTGAGAGGACGCCCCACATTTGTCCCCCGTTACGCCCCGGCTTGTTCCATTCTAGTTAGCGTGGTGGGCGGATACTGGTTTCTGCAGCGCGCCTTTGTTTAGGGGGACCTAACGGATGAGGAAATCAATGAGCCTGAGAGCCGGAAAATTGATCTGCTTCGGGCTTCTCAGCATGATGGGAGCAACCCGGACTCTGGCTCAATCTTCTCGTATGCTCAGCGGCATCGTCGTCACGGCCAAAAATGAAGCGTGGAGGGCGCGACAGTTCAAATTGCCAGCTCTCAGGGGAAACAGGAAGTGCAGACAGGCCCGGATGGGACCTTCCGCCTGACAGTTCCAGCTGAAACGTTCTGGCTGAGTGTAGTGGGGAAGTACATTGATCCTCTGCAACAGACAATTCAAAGCTCTGACCCGTCCGAGAATCTGATTCTCCCGGTACGATTTGTCGTGCCTCCCATTCACAATAGTCTGGTGATAGAAGCCAGTGTTCTTGAGCCTGACATCGACCGTCGCAATGACGCGATCTTAAGCAAGCTCTCTTCTCGAGAGATGATCAGATTTTCCATGTGCTGGATGCCGGAATTTACGCTGGCCAGCACGAAGGGGGCGGCAAATCAGTTGAAATTCGGCGATTTGGATTCAACCTGGATCATGGCGGTGTGGGCGGCGGTTCCAAGTGGCTATCCCGTGACACACTCCGGATTCGCGCAAGAACCGGAGCAGTTCCACCGCCCCGGGCAAAGGAACCGGCTTGGGCAGGAATTGGTTGAAGAGTTGCGCATAACATTTGTACAGCACATCCAGTTCCTGTGCCATGATTGTGCGATTCAACTCTCGAGCTACGGTCCGGGTAAACAGGCCGCCGCTCATCCCCAGGCGGCGGTGCAGGCGCCAGCCCTCAATCGGAATGCCGGCTTCCGCAAAGGCAATCTGCCAGGACAGTGCGTGTGCGTAGACTGTATCGACCAGCGTCCTGTTAAGATCGAAAATCAATGCTCTCATTCGGATTTAACCTCACAACCCAATATCAAATTTGGAAATCCGCTAGAAAACTTGCTTTGCGCCTCAAGGCGCATCTGGTGTCTGGTCAGAATACAACCAAAGAGTGTGTCATTGAGACGAAAACATCCATTCGGAAATGGAAGCCTGTCTCATGGAGAAGGGAGAGAGGTTTGATCGGACTCAGCAGGTTGGCAACATGTCCCGGAAAGAGGCGGAACTTGGACCTCTCGATGCACGGTCGGCAAGTTCTCTGCACCTTGAGAAATGGCTCGATCCGGTGTGTGGATGAGCTTGGCATTGCCGGTCTGGTTAGAAGCCGCGAATCCAAAATCCTCTTCGTGGCGGCCGATGAGGATGGCGGCCAGAAGGCGTGCGATGTGAGTGCGAGTCAACGCAGGGACAACTCGCGTGGAATACAAGTGCCAAAAGTCATTTCGGAGATCTGGATCACGAATCGATTTCATGCGTGCCTGCAATCGGCTTGGGCCCAAATTATAGGCGGCCACCATAAGAAGCAGGGAAGCTTCTGATCCGAAGATTCGCCGTAACCTGGAGAAGTAGCGGCAAGCCGCGGCAGTGGATTTTTGAGGATCGAGCCGTTCGTCGACTTTGGCATTGACCTGAAGTCCGTTGTGGCGGGCAGTAGCCCGTTCAAATTGCCATAGACCGGCATTGCCGCCTTTGCTGCGGTTCTTTGATTTGAAGTCGCTCTCCACCAGCATAAGAAAGGCAAGGTCGGGCGGCAGATCAGCCTCCCCCAATTGCTTTCTCACAGCTTCGAATCTTTCACGCTCCGGCCCCAGCACTCTCGCCATGTCACAACGGTCACGTGTTTGATACAAACGCGCCCAGCGACGCACCTCTTCCAGGAACTCTTTGGGAATCTGCTCCGCATCCGCTCCAAATTCAGTGACAATAGCTTTTAGCTTCTCTTCAATGAAGTTTGGGTTCTTCTGCCCGCGTCCCAGGTCGGACGGAATCTGTTCGAAAGCTATGGCACTTCCTGGTGCACACAAACTGACAGCCAATCCCAGCAAAATTGAATGCCTCTGGCGAAAGGTCAGGAGCATTTGTGGGCACAACATAGTTGAACAACTGAGTTTCAGGTTTGGCATCCGCGTCCCTCGGGGTCTGGCTCAGACGCCCAACGAAATGTTGAGACGACGATACTTAGGACTTAGGCGGCACGACAAAGGCAGATGACTCATGAGACTCTTGCAGCAATCTGCCAGCCAGATAGATGGCTATTGATTTGAATGGATGGAGTCGTTGAGGTTGTCTTACTGGGGATTAGACTGTTAAGGACTAGTACTACTACGTTAAGTATGTATTGACCTTCGCAGGATTCTATGGTACACTGCGGAGGCATGAACGAAAAACAACTGCAGGCATCGAGCGGCCGTTTGGAAACATTCATGACCGAACTGTTGGCCGGCATCGGCCG
>JBGPHY010000605.1:0-4089 GCA_041484625.1 Terriglobia bacterium
GCATGATATCTCACTCTCTTGTCTGGGGATGGACAGGACCCGCACACCACTTGACTTTCATGCACACCCGTGTTGGAATACCGGCGTGGTTGTCTGCGGAAGCATTTGGTCAGGGCTCCACAATGCTTTCCTTCCCAGAGACGCCTTGCGGGCCCTCAAGCGGTTTGGATGAACTGCGGAGGTGCAGATGAGCAAGAAGTGGTACAACTATTTTGTCTCGACGGATTCTCCTCCCCCAACCGGCCTGGGGACACCGGTCGGAGTTCCTGATTCCAGCGTTGGCAAGTCTGGCCGCACCGCAGCCCAGACGGTCGCTGAAATTGCCTCCTCGCTGGCTCCAGAGCCCAAGTTCAGCGCGCCTGTCAGCGATCCCAACTCCTTCGCGGAGATCTACCAGGCGGCCGAGGTTCCGCACCCTTCCCACGGATACACTATCCTCAAGATTGTTGAGATGCTCCAGAGCGAGCATATTCGCAATCTTCCTGCAGAAGTTAAGCGCAGTTCAATTCTGGTCGCACTGGAAGCCGCGGCGGTGAAGATTGAGGAGATTATCGAAGATGCTGTGCGCCGGGACCGCGCCTTGGATACCTACGAGCGGGTGCTTCAGAAGTCCGTGGAAGAGTTGGAGGGACACAAGACCGAGGAAAACCGTCAGCTTGAAAAGGAGATGGAGCGGTTGATGGCTGAATACCGCGCCCGAATCCAGAAAAACAGCGACGAACTGGCTCGGGAGAAGGAGCGCTTTTTCGGTTGGCGACTGCAAAAGCAACAGGAAGAAAGAAAGATCGCGGACGCGGTTTCCTATTTCGTAACGGAAAATCCGATTACCACCGGTGGCGCCCCGGCCGAGCCGCGCTCGACCCGAACCCCAAAAGAACCTTAACCACCATCCTATTGGAATGCTAAGGAGGCGATATGTGGAGACGACTGTCGCGCATGGTGCGCTCGTTTATCGGCTTTTTTATTTCTGTAGCGGAGAACCCCGAAATCATCCTGGAGCAAAACATCCGCGACATGAACGACCAGGTGCCGCGGATGAATGAAAGCATCGCGATGGTCAAAGCCAACGTGAGCCTGTTGGAAAAAGAAGAATCCAAATACAAGAATGACCTGAACGACTTGACAGCCAAGGTAAAAGCGTCCATCCAGGCGGGACGCGACGACCTGGCCGGCAGCTTTGCCGTGCGACTGGAGCAGCTTCGCGGTGCTATGGCGCGCACCCAAGGCCAGTTGACTACCGCACGGGCTGCTTTCGAGAAAGCTTTGGCGGTCAAGCAGGCTTTCCTCAGGGAGAAAGAACGCAAGACACAGGAAGCCATCAATGCTATCCGGGATTATCGTCGCGCCCAATGGCAAAAGAAGGTGGCCGACACCATGGAACAGTTCGAGGTGGCTGGGATCAGTCAGACCCACGATGAAATGGTCCGAAAGGTCGAGGAGATGACTGCCGTCAACGAAGCCCGGATGGACATGACGTTGGGCAATGTGGACCAGCAGCGAATCAAGATCGAAGAAGAAGCCGAGAAGCTGCGGGCGAATGACCTGGTGAAGCAGTTCAAAGTTGAAATGGGGATCCTGGCGCCCGAACCCTCAAGCGCACCGGCCGAAAAGACCATTGGTGGAAAAGAAGCGCAGAAAACATCCTAACCCGCTCGAGTGGAGATAAGCCATGGCAATGAAAATCGAAAAAGGTGGTTGGTTCCTGATTGGTCTCATAGGGGTGGCCCTGGTTGTTTACAGTCTTAGCAAGTATGGTGTCCTGGACCTGGGGAAGTGGACCGGTTCCCGTCCTGGGACCACCGGTTCTTCCTCTGCCAGGCTGGACACCTCCAAGCCTCTTCCGACTTCGGGGGAGGCGGAGACCAACGAAGTGCGGGTCCGCGTCA
Source organism: Terriglobia bacterium (assembly GCA_041484625.1). Taxonomy (GTDB): domain Bacteria; phylum Acidobacteriota; class Terriglobia; order Versatilivoradales; family Versatilivoraceae; genus JBGPHY01. The sequence continues at coordinate 1,887 of JBGPHY010000605.1, forward strand.
ATATTTGGGTAGGCTGTGTCGGAGGACTGGTGGCCAATGGGGGCCTGGACACGGCCGCCGGCTCCATATTCGCGAACAAAGGGTTGAAGGTCTCTTTCAAAATCATTGACGACTGGGCCGAAGGCGCGGCAGCGCTAGCCACGAACAATGTAGATATCATGCTGACGACCGTCGATGTCTGGGCCAAAGACTACGGCCAATTTCAAGACAAGAACTTCGGTTCTCACGCTTTCCTCATGGTCGACTGGTCGCGTGGTGCCGATGGCGTCATCGGACGGCAGGGCATCAACAGCATCGAGGATCTCGCCGGCAAGACCATTGCCTTTGCCCCTTACACCCCGTCTCATTTTCTGCTGTGGAATGGTTTGAAGAGTTCCGGATTGGCCACCGAGCAGCGGAACGAGATCTTCGCCAAAGCAGTGCACACCAAGGACGGCATTGAACCGGCCACCTTGTTTGCCCAGCAAAAGGTCGATGCGGCAGTGGCTTGGGATCCGGACATGAGTGATGCCGTTACCAAGCGTGCCGGATCTAAGAAGATCTATGACACCCGAGTGGCCAACCGGTTGATTGCTGATATCCTTGTCGTCAGCGATCGTTTTGCCGCTCGCTCTCCACAGACCCTCACCAAATTCAGCGAAGGCTGGCTCGAAGGGGTGGAGTTTATTAAGGCTCAACCGGCCCGGGCCTACACCCTGATTGGGACCATCAAAGACTTCAATATCCCCACCGATCTGGCCAAAGTCATGTTGGAGGGCGTGAAGCTGGCCGATTACGCAGACAATCTGAGCTTCTTCGGCACTTCCGCAGAGTCCGATTATGCCAACATCTTTCAAATGGCCCAGGAAATGTATCGCGAGGATCGGTTGATCAAACGCCGCTCCGAGGCGGCGGTAACCGTCGACCAACGCTACCTGACCGCGCTGAAGGGACGCTTCTCATCGACCCCCACGGAACAGCCCATCGAATACAAGGCGCCGCCGAAAGGGGCAATGCCGATTGCCACTCAGCGCCGGTCCATTTACTTCGAGCCGAATTCAGCCAAAATGGGTTTGGATTCGCGCGCGGTTGTTGACGAAATCGCCAGTTTCATGCGCGCCTATGAGAACACGGTGGTGGATATCGAAGGAAACACCGATTCCACCGGTTCACGTCCTTTAAACATGCAGCTCTCCAAGGATCGCGCTGAAACGGTGAAACAATACCTGACTGAGAAACACAAGTTTCCTGCCAGTCGCATGCGGACCGCCGGGAATGGTCCCGACAAACCCGTAAAGAGTAACGCAACACCGGAGGGGCGGGATAAGAATCGTCGCACCGATATTAAGGTCTACCCCAATCCCGTGTCCTGATGATGGAAGATCTCTTTGTTATCCGAAAACCCATCTCGCCGCGTACCCGGATTTCCCTGGCACTCCTGAGCTGGGGGCTTTTGGTGGCGGTTTGGTTCGGCCTCACGTTTTGGGACATTCTTCCCCCGTTCTCCCTGCCCCGTCCCTCCGGGGTTCTCAAGGCGATGGTCCGGTTGTGGGTTGAATATAACCTGCTGGGCAATGTGCTGCAGAGTTGGTGGCGCATTGCTCAGGCTTTCATCTGGTCAGCGGCCATCGCGATTCCATTGGGGCTCCTGATGGCCAGTTTCCCCTGGCTGTACGAACTGGTGAACCCAGTTGCTGCCCCCATGCGGTCCATGCCCATTACGGCTTTCCTGCCTGCCTTCATTGCGCTCTTCGGAATGGAAGAACTCATGAAGGTCGCGTTTCTGTGGTTTGGCATGTTCTTTTATCTGGTGGCGGTCGTCGTTGAGGAGGTCCATCGGGTAGACAATATCCTCCTCGAGACAGCCTACACCCTGGGGGCCAAGCGCCGCCATGTCCTCTGGCTGATGTTTCGTGCCTCTTTCCCGGCGATCTTTGGTTCATTCCGCATCCTGTATGACATTGGCTGGACCTACGTGATCCTGGCGGAAATGGTAAACGCCCGTAAAGGCGTGGGCTATATGGTGGAGTCGGCTCGTAAAGTCCTCGATTTTGAGCGGGTTTATGCCGGCATCATCGCCATCGGCCTGGCTGCGTTTCTTTTCCGCTGGCTCCTAACCTATTTGGAAAATCGCCTCTTCCCCTGGAGACATCCTTCCCGATCCTCCGGCGAAGCCGCTGCGGCCGTCGAGGCCAGTGCGACAGCAAAGGCGGCTGATCATGGC
>JBGPHY010000606.1:0-4069 GCA_041484625.1 Terriglobia bacterium
AACACAGGTTTAAGGACGATGTCTGTTATGACCCAGATGAGTTTAGGAAGAGGCTGTCCGATTGGCCCGAAGAAAAAATCATGGATTATTACGCAGAACTTGTGGCTGCGAGCTTGGCAAAGGCATCGTTGAAATATTCCGATTGGAGCGCAACGGCCAGAAGCTGGGATTTGAGGCGTCAACGGGAAAGAAATGAGCGAGTTCGAAATTCTTCTTGAAAGAGCCGGCCACCGGCCGCCTAAGCGTGATGGTGGGAAATGGACATGTGCCCATTGTCCAGAGAGGAAACTTCCTGCTCTCTCAGTCAATCTCCAGAAGGAAGTTTGGTACTGCCAGAGATGCCGTCAAGGTGGGGGCTTGGTCGCTTTGAAACGAGCCCTGGGGGAACCCACGAAGGTCTTTACCTCCAGAGAGAAGCAGATACGTCGAGCCGCGGAGGTCGAGGGGATACGAATCAAGAGATGGTTCGACGGAAACCGGCGCGGGATCATCGATCAGTTTAAGCACCATTATGACGCGGAACTTCAGGCCGAATCAAAAGCCCGGACTGAACTGCAATTACGCGGCGAGGTGACCGAGGGGACTCTGGATGAATATTCCAAATCCGCCCGGGAGAGAGAACTCCTGGAGGTGGAGCTCCAGGCGATGGACGGAATGCCCATTCAGGACATCGTTGAACTTTTTGAGGAAATGAGATGCAGCAATATGAGTATGGGAATGTAGTTCGGAAGTACTTTGATGAACACTCAGAAGTCATTCCGCAAAGAGAACCCGGGGAGGAAGTCGGTGCTCATTCGGTCGAGCCAATAATTGAGGGCCTATACCCTGGTCAAGTCCTCCGGCAGATGCAATTTGAGGCCAAGTCTCCATTGATCGACGGACTTCTGAATGAAGGCGAGACGGCCCTTTTTGTCGGCAAGGCGAAAGTGGGTAAATCCCGATTCACTCTGCAACTCACCATCAGCGTTGCTTCCGGAGTTCCATTCCTCGGCTTTGCCGTGCCGACAAACCGTAAAGTGCTGTATTTAGATTTGGAAAATTCCCCGGAAATTACCCAACGACGATCTACAGGAATGGAGAGCGATAAGACCTGGTGGGGCAACGTGGCCTTTTATTGTCCACAGACGCTTAGTGAGATTCAAATCAGCCTCATCAGAAATCGCGGGCTCGAGCGCCTGACCGAGATGGTTCGAAATGTGGACCCATGCCTCTTGGTCGTCGATACACTTCGTCTTGCCATGATTGGAGGGGAAGAGAATAACGCCTGCGACATTCTCCAGGCACTAACGGCCGTTTCTTCCTTGAGGCGGATAAAGCCGAGACTGGCAGCAATCCTGGTCCACCATACCAGAAAATCTGTCGTGGGTGGCCCTAAACTTCGCCAGGATCCGGCCGGTTGGATCGAGACGGCATCCGGCCACTTCGCATTAGTTGGCCACACCGATCTCGCTTTCGGAATCGAGCGAGAGACGCAAGACTCAGGGCCTTCAATCTATTTCTCCGGCGTGGCGCGAAACCATTCAGTTCCGCTTTTAATGTTGGAGGACTGCCAGGACCTCACCTATCGCAGACTGACTGGAGAAGCTTTCGCGATAGGCACCTTCGGAAAAGCGGAACGGGCGGCCTGGGATAGGGCCAAAGAACTCGGACGCTTCACATTTAGAAAGCTTGAAAAGGAATCCGGAATCTTTGCCGCGGCCATTGCCTCGATGCTGAGAAAGGCTCAGGACTTTGGACTGGTCGACAGAGCGGACGGCTATTACCTGGTCAAACAGAAGGCGATAGAGTCTGAAGAGGGAGATCCATGGTGCGACAGATGAACGCATTTTCAAATAAGAATTGGTCGGCTCGCGCATCAGTTCCTCCACGCGAACTCGGCTGCCCCCGGGTTCCTCTCCAGGGTTACCGGGGGTTTCTTCGTTGCGTCTGATAGTGATGTCTGTCAGGCGCGACGACGGGTTGGGATCATGCGGGATCCCAACCCCATTGTCACGTACATTGAGGAACGTGCGCCGTCACCTGACGGCAGACATTCCATGTGACGGAAGCGCGAGAGCAAGAGGTTGAGTAGATGAACAGATCGTGGATGAGCAAAGGCAAGCCATGAGGTTCAACGATCATGCGTGTTAAGTCGTTTGCAATCTGTAGGTGGGGAGGGGGGTGTTCGATTCCCAGGGTCGGCCGACCGCAACCGTGTTGCCAGCCTTCCTCTAAAAAGCCCGAAATTCGTTAGGGGGGTATGGAATCGAATGAAAATGACTCAAAAAACGACGAAAGAGGGCTAAATATGCGAGGAAGGCCGCCAAAACCATCCCATCTGCGATTACTCGAAGGGAGGCGAGGACACCGTCCTATTGTCCAAGCTCCGCGATTTCGCCCTGGCTTTGGAGTTAAACCACGGTGGCTGCCTCCGGAGGGCCGCCGATTGTGGAAGAAATTAGTACCTGAATTGGAGCTTTTAGGGCTCTCGGCCAAGGCCTATGGGCCAGCGCTCGAGGGATTGTGCATCAATTATGCCCGGGCCCGCGAGGCGGAGGCCGTGCTGGCGTCAGAGGGCTTAACGGTGAGTTTCATTAGGCGGGACAAAAATGGAAATGAAATTAGCAACTATGTCGCTCAAAGGCCAGAGGTAGGAATCGCCAATCGCTGTTGGGCACAGGTCCGGTTGTTCTGCCAGGAGTTTGGTCTGAGTCCATCAGCAGCAACCCGGATCGGCTCCTCTAAAACAGAGGAAAGCTTGGATGATCTCCTCGGCTGCAGCGACGCAGAGTATAAGGCTCGGTTTCCAAACCGATGAAAATTGATTCGCCCGTGGCTGTGACATCCCGCTGCGGCGCTGATCGTTCTAGGGTTGCTATGCATTGGGTTATCTCGAAAATTGGGTGTGGTGAACAAATCAAATTCGGAAAATCTACAGAGAGGAATTTAAGACCCATGAAATTAACTGAGAAAAACGGAGAAGTTGAGCAACTGTTAGCTCAAGTTCAAAAAGACGAGGAATTTTTACAAAAGCTTCAAAAACTTCAAGCAGGGTTTGAAGTTGAACTGAACGATCTCGTGACACGGAGGACTGATGAAGTGGGTGATCGCGAATCGAGCGTGATAAGACTTTTGGCCGGTGTTTCGCCGAACGAAATTGGAGGGAATTCATCAGGCGATGTCGTGGAGCAAATTCAAAAACTGCGAAGCAAAATCATCCCTTTGACCGCGGCTTGTTTGCGGCAGAAGATCGCGGTGGGTAAGGCCCGGCTGGCTTACTCCAGGGCCGCGTGTCAGGCACTTGGACCGAAGTATCGGGGAATGGTTCAGAAGATTGCCCAGTATGCGATCGCGCTTAGCGCGGCCACCGGTGAGCTGGAAGCTTGGCTTTTTGGGCTTCGCCAGCGAGGGATTGAGCACTCAGGATTTTTGCGGGCCATGCGGTGTGGGAATCTCGGAGACGTTGGTGATGTGAACAGCATCGTGGCCATGTTTCTTCGAGAATGTTTTGAGAATGACATTCTCTCGAAAGATGAAATTCCTTGCGAGGTCTTTCAGGAATTTCACGAACTCAAGCCTGGCCCAACGAGAAAAGTTCGAATGAAGACCATCAGCGCCGGGCCGAATGGAGTGGTCTACCCGGGACAAATCGTCAAAAGCGAATTTGCTGATTACCTCGAGCGGGAAGGGATGGCATCTCCAGTGGTTTGATTCTGCCTCTCTTGTTTTTTAAAAAAGGGGTTTAAAAGGAGCATGAAAATGTCTGAAAATGCACAGCTAGAACTTAAACGACCATGGCACCCATCGGATGGCGGGTGCCCGCCGCCAGAACTCGCTTACCGTCAAGTTCAATTGCGAATTTTGGAGGACAAAGCCTCGGGGGCATTTGTCGAGGGCCTTTCATACAAGTGGGATCCTCGAAAGAAAGATTATCGGCAAATGACAAGCAAAGAATTCATCGAGGACCTCCGGCAACAGTCGCGTCGGCAGCAACGATCAAGAGCCCGGTAGACATCAGGCCATGATCTGAATTCAGTGTGAAAGGGAACTCACTATGCGCCAACATGCCGGGAAAGAACCAAGAGCAAGT
>JBGPHY010000607.1:0-4062 GCA_041484625.1 Terriglobia bacterium
CCTGGATTGCGATGTCGATCTAGTATTCCGAACCAAGAAATCTTCACGAGGCCGGGCCGCCTAACGAATAGGAGTCTTTGCGAGTGCTCGCGGCCGAGCAGTGGCATGGGTGGGAAGGCCGAAGTTCCGCGAGCGGTCGCAAAGATATAGTTGGACTGAACCGAGTGGGAAAGGCTATGGGTTTTGGATAGCGGGGGAGTGATGAAGGTGGAGGTTTCGAATTCCACTGCTGTCGCCCGGTCCGGGTTTGTCCGGACCATGTTCGACACCAGGGGGTGCGCCTGGAATCCCCTTGCGGAAGCGCGGGGAGATTTCCAACCCTTGCACCGAACTGCCAGGCATTCGGGTGGAGCCCCCGCTATCCCGACTCTCTTTCCCGCCGACCATTGTATCTGGTCGGGTTGGGCGCTCAGATTGGGAGATAGGCTCTGACATTGACTTATTGATGGGTCATACGTGAAGTGGTAGGAAAGGGGTCAGGTCTTGGCATAAGATTCTGCTGCAAAACCCCACCTGGAGACGATTTCGTCAATTTGAGGGGGATCAAAAATGTATCCCCGACCCGAGAAAATGCAATCGTGAGCTTTTAAACGAGAAAAAGTTTTCCACGGTTTTGCCCGATGAGGTATTGCAGCAGAATCGGCATTAGACAATAGTAGTGTTTTCCAGCTTGAGACATGGACTTGAATCAGCCATGAAAAAGAACAAACAAGCTCCATCATGCATGTGTGTTTCTTGTCCGTGACCGTGTGTTATGCGAATAGCCGCGTCCGTGACCATGAGACACCAGTTAGAACTTAGCGGCAACGTCCGCCCATCCGAATCTGCCGCTTATCAAGTGGAAGTCCGCGATAACCGGGGATCCCGACAGGTAGCGACAACCCAGGTCTTGGTGGGCGAAGGAGAAGGCGAGCCGAAACCTCCCGAGCCGCCCAAGCCGGAGCCCTTGCCCGACCTTCACGCTGAAGGGCCGCTCCAGCAGGCGCTTACAGAGCTGTGGGAGAAGGCTCGCAAGGCCGGGTACAAGGCCATCTCTCGCCTCTCGATTCGGATGTTTGAAGCACCCGGAGCTTGGAAAGTGTACCAATCCGTTGCTGTTCTTCAGGGAATTAAGGTCAGCTGTCATCTGGAAGCAGAGATGACCTCTGAAGGTGTGGAATGTTTCCGGGTTGAATTTGCAGGCAAAATCGACAAGGCCTCGTCGGTAAAGTCGTTTCTTGAGCCGATTCTTCGGGCTGCAGCCGACGCAAACTTTGAGGCAGGTTTTGTTCTTGCTTTCGATAAGCAAATGTCACTAGAAGGTGAAAAGCCTGAAACACTGGCCAGGAAACTGACCAAGTCAGGCGGCGGCGAAGCCTATGTTGAAGCGCAAGCTTTGCGTTCGGAATTAGAGAGCATCTAAGAATATACAGTCGAGCGGAAGGTCCGCAACTCAAACGCCGTGGCTAGAACCAAGCAAAGCAAAGGCCTCGCACCCCGATGTATCGTCATTGCCGGGCCCAACGGAGCTGGAAAGACGACTTTTGCTCACGAATTCCTCCTGCAGGAAGCGGGTGTGATTCACTTTGTCAACGCAGACTTGATCGCCAACAGGCTTTCACCGCTTCGCCCTGAGCTGGCGCGAGTGGCTGCTGGCCGCTTGCTGTTGACGGAGTTGGACCGGCTGGCCGCGAAACGCGCGGATTTTGCCTTCGAGAGCACACTGAGCGGCCTGGGACATGCCACCCGCCTGAGTGAGTGGAAAGCGGCGGGGTATCGCATTGAGATTGTTTATCTTCGTCTTTCGTCTACACAATTGGCGCTCCGGCGGATTGCCTCGAGGGTCAAACAAGGAGGGCATGACGTGTCGAAAAGAGACGTCATTCGGCGCTTCGGTCGCAGTTGGCGAAACTTCGAGTTGATTTATCGCCCGCTCGGCGACGCCTGGACAGTCTATGATAACTCCGGGGACACGCCCCGTCTGATGGAGCAAGGACCATGAAATCAAAACACCCAAGGACCGAAGGGGAAGAGCTTGCAATGGCAGTGGGGCGCGCGCTGCGGCGGGCTGCTCGGCGGGCCCGGGAACTAGCCCGCGCCACCAGAACTTCGATTTATGTGATCCGCAATGGAAAGATCACTGCACTAAAGCCCTGAGCTGCCCATTGAGCCTCGCCATGATCAAGCCCGGTTCAGAGCCAGCGTAACCGGAGAGAGCCATGCCAGTCGCCATGCCATCCAAGGACATCCTCTCAAAGTATGAACTCCGCCTTCTGGTTTCGAGAGATGCTGACTGGCAACTGGAAATCTTTCAGATACCTTCGGCGGCCACGCCCAGGCTGACAGCTCCCGAATATTTAACCACCCTGAAGGGTACGGCTCTGCGCTTGCTCGAGAACCGGGTACTCAAAAGGCTGGCTAGGGCCAAGATTCAGCTTGGGCAATTTTGGCCAGGCAAGCACAGGAGCTGGCCGGTGGATGAAGAGACCGCCCTTCAACTTGGCCTGTTGTTCCGTGTACTGGCGCCGATGCGCAATCTGGACCGCATCCGGCAGGTATACCTCCCCCAATCCTTTCTTCAGATCTTCTGCATGCAAGGCCTTTACCTTCTCCAGGTGTCGCTGCAAGGGTTTGATCAGGGCCTCTGGCAGTGGGGTCACCCGGTCTTTCTGGCCTTTCTCATCCCGAACAACAATCTGCCGGTAACTGAAGTCCAGGTCCTTGGCCCTCAGCCGCAGGCACTCCATGAGACGCAGTCCGGCCCCGTATAGCAGGCTGGCCATCAACCACCCCGTACCCTCCAACTGCGAAAGCACCGCCCGGACTTCCTCTCGAGTAAACACCACCGGCAGACGTTGAGGCGCCTTGGCCCGTTCCACATCCGGGAATTGCCCCAGTTCCCGGTTAAGTACGTTCCGATAAAGGAACAGTTAAGCGCTCAACGCCTGATTCTGAGTGGAAGCCGTGACCTTGTGATTGACAGCCAGATGAGTGAGAAACCGGCCTACTTCCGCTTCGCCCATCTCTTCGGGATGGCGTTTGTGGTGAAAAAGGATGAATTCACGCACCCAGCGAACGTAGGCCTCTTCGGTGCGGATGCTGTAATGGCGAACACGGATCGCGGCTCTGACTTGGTCGAGCAGTTTCGGCTTCTCCGATACCGCTGAGGCATAATCTTCCATGGGAACTCTCCTCACGACACTTTAACCATTTGAAGTGCGGAAGATTAAGGAGTATGGTTTCAAACTGAGGTAAAATTTTACCCCAATTCGGAGCTCTACTCAATGATAAGCGGAGCTCGCGCCGGTTCAAGATGTACTTCGTCGGAAAGAGAGAGGAGTCGCTGTGGCGGCGTCTGGGAAGCTCGCGCCGCTTATCGGCGCGGCGGATTTCATCCTTGGATAGGGCGGCGCCTTTCCAAACTCAAATTCCCGCTTTACGAAACCCGGCTCTCCTTCTAAACTGATCGGGTGCTGGCGCGAGCGTCGCCTAACCGCGGATGCAGCCGACTTCGCTCGTCTGCCGGTGGGCTCCGCCCCTTGGTCTCGTCGCCATCGCCCTGCGAGCGCTGACGACTCGAGTCGGGGGGCGGCTGATCCGCCGCGCCGTTAGCCCGCTGAGACGCACGCGCGTGTGCCTGAAAGAATCACCGGCTGCTGCCATCGGATCTGTGTGGCGTCAATCGCCGGCCGCACCCTCATGATGACAATGGAGAAAACTGACTAGTGGACCAAGCCACGCACAACAAGATCGTCTCTTTCATCTGGGGCATTGCGGACGACGTGCTGCGCGACCTGTTCAAGCGCGGCAAGTACCCTGACGTGATCCTGCCGATGTGTGTCATCCGGCGCATGGACGCGGTTCTCGAGCCGACCAAGCAAAGGGTGCTCGACACCAAGAAGATGCTCGATGACGCGCGCATTACCGAGCAGCGCGCCGCGCTCTGCGATGCTGCGGGCCAGGCCTTCTACAATACCTCGAAGTTCACCCTGCGCGATCTGAAGTCCCGCGGCAGCCAGCAACAGCTGCTCGCCGACTTCGAGGACTACCTCAACGGCTTCTCGCCCAACGTCCAGGACATCC
>JBGPHY010000608.1:0-4050 GCA_041484625.1 Terriglobia bacterium
AATGGCAGCCTGCAGCGCGTCCAGACGGAAATTCCCACCCACTACTTTATGATAGTACTTGGGCTTGCTACCATGAACCCGCAATACACGCAGGGTTTCAGCAATTGCCGGATCGTTGGTGGTTACCATCCCCCCGTCTCCGAAAGCCCCCAGGTTCTTGCTAGGAAAGAAGGAGAAGCACCCCATCAGTCCGATGGTCCCGGCTGGTCGCCCTCGATGGTCACGGGACCCGATGGCTTGAGCGGCATCTTCAATCACTTGAATCCCGCTTCCCCGTGCCTCCTCAAGAAAAGGGTCCAGATCGGCACAACGGCCAAACAAGTGAACCGGCAGAATCGCCTTGGTCCGAGGTGTGATTCTTATGCGCACTTGCAGGCCATCCAGGTTAAACGTCTTTGGATCGATGTCCACAAATACTGGTCGTGCTCCCAGCCTGGCGATCACCCCGGCCGTAGCGAAGAAGGAATAAGGGGTCGTGATGACCTCATCACCGGCTCCAACGCCAATTGCCATGAGCGCAATCAACAAGGCATCGGTTCCGGAGGAGACGCCGACAGCGAACTTCGCTCCGCAAAAAGCTGCAACTTCTTCTTCCAGGCCCGCAACCTCGGGACCCAGGATGAAATGTTGAGATTCGCAAACGCGGTCAATGGTCTCACGAACCTCTGAGCGGATAGTGGCATACTGAGCTTTCAGATCAAGCAACGGGACTTCCGCCATGTTGTTCAACTCCTCTTTCTTTATTAATTCGGACACGTCGGATTCGCAATGCCGATAGGATTTTGGAGGCCAGGCAATGTCTTCTCTCAGCTTGCGGCACCGCCTTGAATCGCCAGTTCAGTATCTTGCTGGAATCAGGCGCGAGGCGCGTCGCTCGCGGAAAAATCGTCGAATTTCTGCTTCGGAGAATTGCTGGTCGTTTTTGACGCTGTGGATGAGACTATAACCCTTAGCCATTAGCTGGTCAGGAGCGGCTGCCAGCCCCTTCCACCGAATCCCAAACGGCTGGCCCTCCTCCACAAGTCCATGCAATCTCATTCCCACAGCCTTGGTGTACATCCCGATCATGACGTCTTCCGGGCAGCGGGTGAACCGCCAAAGATATGGGTCTTGGAAGTGCCCGCGTACAGCCATTCGGTCCAGAAACGCTCTGGAAACTGCATAGCCTCCGCCTTGACAATGTTCCCCCGGTTGATACCCCGCTTGCACCGCCTGTCGAATGATCTCACGGATTGTGGCATTGTTGCCCCACCAGGCCAGCCGAACATGGATAAGCGGGCTGACCGGACTCCTCCAGAGACTAACCCGAGACCCTAGTTTTCTGACCCGCTTGCCCCATCCTGAGAAATCGCGCTTGTATCCGTTGCAGGTCTTTTCGTAGGAGCCCAGCATCCCGACCTCAGGCATGGCCACGAAAGCCTCCAAGACCCTGCGGGAAAACGGACCGATGACCAGAGAATCCGTATCGATTTTCAGAACGAACGCAGCCTTTGTGTTCTGTTGTATCCACGACAATCCTCGAAGGATTCCGACCTTGAGGCTCCCTAAGCGGGCTTTGTCTATTAGGCTATTGTGGAGAATTGAGATTTCACAACCCGAGGGACACCCTGATAGCAAGAGAAGGGGCCGACTCACAGGCGAATCGTCGATCAAAACGATACAAGAGACCCCTGGTTCGTATGTCCAGAGACTCTCTAGAGTATCCCGGGCGCGCTCAACCTCCTTACTGCCCGGCCCGACTGGAAGCAAGACCGCAAAATCAACCGCCTGGCCGTGTGTCATGTCTGTTTGAGTTGCTTGGCACTCCTCTTCAAGTTCTTTCCGAGCGAAATTGCCGCTATGCAATAGGCAACGCCAAACTACCTTGGCGAAAGTGGATACCTTACCGCCTGATAAATAATTGAAATGTTTCTAAATGGCAGACTAATTGCTGCTCGACCTCGCAACAGGATGGAAACCCCATCCTCAGGGATTTTCAATAGAATCATTTCCTTTAGTAAAATCAATCAATTACCAAAGAAACAGGAGGATTAGGGATGAAAGGTAGAAAAAACCAGCGTGTAATTCTGTCATACGTCTGTTCCTTTTTTACATACGTCGTTTTATCTCTGTCGAGACAATCCAAATCCAATGGAAGGAAAGGACACCGTTTGATGCAGGATTACGTACATTGGGTCCGAGGTATGGGCCTATTGTTTGTTCTGTGGGCTATCATTGGATGGCTCGCTCCCAGTGTCGAGGCGGCAACTTACTATGTCAACTGGTTGGGAAGCGACACCAGTCCGGGCACTTCAATAATGCCATTCCGTACCATTAAGAAAGGCATCTCAGTCCTGAAAGCAGGAGACACGCTCATTATCAGGGCCGGAACATATACTGAGGGGCTCGAATATTACCACACCATCCCGTCCGGCACGGATAATGCCCACCGCACTATTATCAAGGCCGCTCCAGGCGAGACGGTCATCATCAATGGGAGAAACGGCAGTGGGGATGTTTGGACAATCTATGACCGCAGTTACATTACCCTGGATGGAATCACGATCGATGGCGTGAACGCCTATTTCTGCGGCCTTCGGATTGGCAGAAGTGCAGTTGGCGCTCCCGGTTCTCATTACATCACTGTACAAAACGGGACGGTACGGAATGTCCCATACTCTGGCATCGTCGCACAGGGAACAGCATCGGCCAACTCGCACTACAAGTATATTAATCTTGAAGTCCATCACTGCGGGACTGGCAGCAGCAATCAACACCATGGCATCTATCTCGGAGTGCGGGACAGCATTGTTGAACGATGCTCGGTTCATGATAACTTAGCCTATGGAATTCACGCTTATTCGTCCAGCGGCGGTGTCAACAACAATATCATCCGCAACAACAAAGTTTACAATAACGGGTCGTTCGGCATCATCCTGAGTGCGGGTTATAATAACCTGGCCTACAACAACATCCTATGGGGAAACGGGAAACGCACGTTAACAGGCGGGATTTTTGCTTCCTACGCTGGCGTGAGTGGAAGCAAGATCTATAACAATACCATCTACGGCAACACGGGCTACTGTATTTGGATCAAGACCGATGGGAGTGCCAAAGCAATAAACAATATCTGCTGGCAAAACTCGTATAATAGTATTCTTGATGACACAGGAACTGCTACCATCTCCCGCAACCTCTTCACAAACCCTTATTTTGTAAACCCTCTCGGACTCAACTTCTCCGTCTTGGCCAAAAGTCCCGCTATTAATGCGGGGACGACGCTCAGTGAAGTTCCAAATGATTTTAATGGACTCTCCAGGCCTCAAGGCAGTGCCTACGATGCCGGTGCGTTCGAAAAAACACCCTAAAAGCTTGAGGTGGCGCCTCGAACGTCGGTGCGTTTGAAGATACGGGCTCACTTCAGCCTTCTCCGGCTACTAATTTCCGCCTGGTAGCAGGCAAATGATTGCCCTGGAGCAGGAAGGGACCTCTGCCCGAAATTCGCAGGGGTCATTTGCTTTCTGGTCACTTCCTGTACACAAAACGCGATTCTTCGTGTGGATGGGCCTTTCCTGACGAATGGGATCTGACCGCCCTGCCTGCAAACTCACAATAGCGGCCAGAATTCTCTTGTTCCCCAACGACATAACCGGCACACTGAGGTCGGCGCTGGATATTTCGCTTGCTCTCTATATCACCTTCACGATAAAAACACCTATATCGAGCGGGCATGAGGAGACACACACATGGATAGTGGTGTGATCATCCAGTGGCTTGGCGACATCAGTCTGAACGGGCCGTTTTGCGATCCGCAGCATGCGGCGGCGCTCGGAGAGAACCTCCAATCCGTGGCCTCCGGGCTGGGCCCCTGTGACCTCCGCATCGCCAACTGGGAATCGCCCCTGTGGGGTGATGGCCGAATGAACGAGCGCAAGGTCCCTCGGCTTGCCACGCTGCCACAAGCTGCCAGGGCTGTCCAGTCTCTGGAACTGGACGTTGCACTACTGGCCAACAACCACGCCTACGATTGCCTGGAGGCCGGGTTCGAAAACACCCTCGAGCTGCTCCAGG
>JBGPHY010000609.1:0-4033 GCA_041484625.1 Terriglobia bacterium
AGCAAGTCGGTGGAGATGGTGGCCAAGCATTTTGTGGATGGTAATAATCTGACCGAAGGGATGCTGAACCGGGTGGAAGCCGCCATCCGGGCTCACGATCCCTGCCTGTCTTGCTCCACCCACGCCATCGGGGCCATGCCTCTGGTTCTGGAGTTGGTGGGTCCGGATGGCTCCGTGCTCGACCGTCTGGCTCGACAATAGCGCGCAGCGGATTTGATAAAGGCCAGGCAACGCCCAAGTCGAAAGAGATAAGCGAGAGGGAAAAAGATGGTCAGACATCTCCCTTCAAGCAGGTCACAGAAGATCTTGGGAGTCTTGATTCCCATAAGGTCCGACGCCATCCCAGAGAAGAGGAATAGCTCTTCTAATCCGAAAATTCAAAATTTCTTATTTGCGCAATCATTCCCTGAGGACTATTATTCGCAACAAGGGTTTTTCTTCGTCGGCCTTGGGGGTAACCCATGAGCTTCCAGGTAACGACGTGTCCTTATTGTTCGTGCGGGTGTGGGCTCCTCCTTAACGTGGAAGGCAATCGGCTGATAGGAACCCATCCGAGCCGAGACCATCCCATCTCCAATGGCAGCCTGTGCATCCGTGGATGGAACTGTGTGGATGCACCCTATGATCGTGAGCGCCTGACTAGCGCCATGGTACGAAAAAAGGGTGTTCTTGTCCCCGTATCCTGGCAGGAAGCTATAACGGAAATCACAACTCGGCTGAAGACCAGGAATATTCCAGAGCGTGTTTCAACTCCTGGTGACGAGGATGATCCATCGATTCTTTTTGCAGTAGGACCCGTGCTTGCCAACGAAGACCTCCTTGCCGTCAAGCGTCTCGCGCAGTTCCTAGGAGCACATGCTTGCGGCGCCGACCTTTCCGGAGTTCCGGTGGCGCGCCATGCAATCCGTAAAGTGTTGGGAAACGGGTATCTGTCCAGAACCCTCGATTTCCTCGCCGACGCTGACCTTGTCTGGATTCTTGCAGCCGATCTGGAGAACTTCCCCCAGGTGGCATCCAGGTTGGCTCAAGCGTCCCGGAAGGGCGCGAAGTTCGTGCAGCTAGACGTTTACACCTCCTCTGCTTTAGGAGGGAACACCACGGCGGTCTCTATTCCGCCTCATGCCTTTGGCGTCTTGCCGCATCTTTTGCAGACGGCCGCCCTTGAACTGGATAAGATCTCTCCACGCGTGAAGGAAACACCGGGCTTCTCTACCTCTTCTCTCAGCTTGTCGTCGGGAAAGGCACCGTTTCTGCCCGATCACTCCTGGTTGTCGGATGACAGAGTGAAGGCGCTTGCGAGCGCCCTCCTGGCGGCCCGCAGCCCGGCGGTGGTGATCGGAGAGCGCTGGCTCTCCATTTCTGATGGGGTACGGCGAACATCAGAACTGTTGCAAGCTCTGGCTCTTCTGGGTGTCGAGGATCGCGTCGTGGTGGCTGCCGGAGAAGCCGGCAGTTGGGGAACTTGCGATGTGCTCCAAGAAGAAAAAAGAGATGCCCCCTCTCCCCTGCTCGAACTTCTTAACTCGGAAAGCGCCCGGAAGGTTTCAGTTTTGTTCGTAATCGGAGACGACCTGATTCGGCGGTTCCCTCGTTCTGACGCCCTAATCGAGAAACTCTCACGCGTCGACACGGTGGTTGTAATCGACCGTTTCCAGAGTGACATCCTGCAATTCGCCCATGTAGTATTGCCTTCCTGCGCATTCGGGGAATTAGACGGAACGTTGACGAATGCCTTCGGTACCGTGCAGCGCTGGCGCAAGGCGGTTCCTCCCCGAGGCGAATCCTGTCCGGAAAGGGTGTGGATAACGCGAATCGGCCGACATCTGGGGCTTGAGAATTGGCCGGTCACCCCCAGCCAGTGGCTGGAAGCGCTCCAGGCAGAGATCCCTTCATATGGATCTGCCGGGCTGGGAGATTTGTATGCTGCAGATGCCCCCTTCGGCATTCCTGTGGAGGAAACCGGGCGACTGTCGTTTACTGAAGCAGGGGTACCGGCACCGATTTCTGTCTCTGAGGGGTTCCCAATGCAGCTCTTGTTCGCAGCGCACCCGGCTCATTGGTCTACGGGAGCCCTAAGCCAAAGGGAAGAATTGCTGAAACGCGAGGTGATAGATTCAAGACTTTTCGTCTCCCCCGCCGATATGAAGAAGACCGGCCTTAAACCGGGAGAAACGGCGAGGGTGGTCACCCCTACCAGCGAGGGATTCCTATCACTCCGTGAGGACCCACGTTTGCCCGAAGGGGTCCTAATAGCCGTACCGTTGGCAGGCAGTCAGGCCAGCACTCTAAGGGGGTTTTACCCCGACCCAGCGGGTCAGACCCTGGGCATTCAGCCGGTATCTGCAAGGCTCGAGAAGGTCTGACGAGGAGCGAGGCGATGGAACAGATGACCCTCCATAAGGCCAAGCTTTCTTCTTTCCTGGAAACGCTGCTTGACAACTACCGGGTTGTTGCACCCCAGAGGATCGGTCCATCGGATATTGTGTTCGACGAATTTGCGTCCGGCAGGGCGATTCCCTTCGATTACGTCAATGCGCACCTTCCTCCCAAATCCCTGTTTTTTCCGAGGAGGGAATGCCTGTTCGCCATAGAAGGCAGCAAGCATCCCAAGCTCCTGGCACCGCCTGCGGAAAAACCCACGGCCATCTTTGGACTTCGCTCTTGCGATGCAACGGCCCTCCTCTTTCTCTCGCGTTTTTTCGGTGAACGCGGCTTTGAGGATGAGATGGTGATAAGCCGGATCCGCAACTCCCTGCGGATGACGCTTTCCTGCCACACACCTGGTCCGGACTGTTTTTGCGTGTGCTGTGACGGCGGCCCCTTCCTCAAGACCGGTTTCGACATCCAGTTTACAGACCTCGGCGAGATTCTGTTGGCGGAGGTGGATACAGAGAAAGGGGCGGCGGCCGTCAAGAAGGCATCAACCCTGTTCAGCCCCGCGGCAGCGGAGGATATAGCAGCCAAAGCTCGGCAGGTGGAAAAAGTGGACCAGATGTTTCAGCTCCGTTCCTTCATGGCCGACGGTATCAAGCGGATTTCTCTGGGCAGTATCCCGCTTTTAATCTGGGAAAGCTGGGCAGGAGACTGCCAGGGCTGCGGCGGATGCTGTTACCTCTGTCCTACCTGTTCCTGCTTCACGGTGCAAGATGCCTGGAGATCCTGCGACACCTACTCAAGGGAGCGCACTTGGGACGCCTGCCTGTACGAGGGTTTTACGCGGGAAGCCTCAGGCCACAACCCACGCGCCGCGAAGTCGGAGCGTCTCAAGCGCCGATTCTTCCACAAGATGAGCTATCAATACATGGAGATCATGGGCCGGCACGGCTGCGTTGGGTGTGGTCGCTGCGTGGCAGCGTGCCTGGGCGGCCTCGACATCTCCAACTTGCTTTCGAGGATCCACGATGAGTGCAAGTAATCTGTACTGGCCGCAAATTTCGGTGATTGAGCACATCGAAGAGGAGACACCCGATACAAAGACCTTCTTCCTCTCGGCCGACGGTATCGGCTGGCGGAAGGATTACCGGCCGGGGCAGTTTGTGGAACTCTCCGTGTTTGGAGTGGGAGAAGGGCCTTTCTGCCTGGCCCAAAGCCCAACGCGCTCCAATTTCATAGAAGTGACCATCCGCAGGACCGGCTCCATAACCAACCGGCTGCACGGTTATCAGTGCGGAGATGTCGTGGGCCTGAGGGGTCCCTTCGGCAACTGCTTTCCCTTCGAGAAGGCGAAGGGCAAGAATCTGATCTTCGTGGGTGGCGGCATTGGCCTGCCACCCCTCAGGTCACTCATCAACTTCGTTTTGGATCACCGCTCTGATTACGGCGAGGTACATGTCTTATACGGGGCGCGCACTCCCTCGGACCGGGTTTACAAGAACGAGCTTGCCGCGTGGAGCAAGTCCGATCAGCTGATATTTGAGGAAACCGTGGATCGCGCCGACGAGAGCTGGTCGGGCCACGTCGGGGTGGTCACCAAGCTGCTACGGGGAATGAGAGTGGTACCCTCGTCAACCATGGCATTCACCTGCGGTCCGCC
>JBGPHY010000610.1:0-4031 GCA_041484625.1 Terriglobia bacterium
CTTGACCCCGGAACAGCGGGAGTATGCAGAGACCATCCGGCGCTGTGGTGATGGAATGCTGACCCTGATTAACGACATTCTGGATTTTTCCAAAATCGAGGCTGGCAAGTTGACCATCGAGCCTATGCCATTCGACCTGTGGGTGGCTATGGAGGAGGTGGTAGACATGTTGGCCCCCAAGGCAAAGGAAAAGGGCCTGGAAATCCTCCTGAGTTACTCGCCGGGCACACCCAAGAGGGTCGTGGGCGACCCCGGCCGTGTCCGGCAGATCCTGGTCAATCTGGTCGGAAACGCTGTCAAGTTTACTTCTCGAGGGCACGTGTCGATTGAAATGGTTTGCCTTGAAAAAACAACCGAGGATGCAGTTTTGAAGATCATGGTAGCTGATACTGGAATCGGCATTCCTGCGGAAAGACAAACCTTGATTTTTGAAAAATTCTCCCAGGCCGACAGTTCCACAACGCGAAGATTCGGAGGGACAGGTTTAGGATTGGCTATCTCGAAAGAACTGGCCGAGCTAATGGGAGGGAGTGTGGGGTTTGAGAGTTCTCCCGGTATCGGCTCCACCTTCTGGGTCAGGCTCCGCCTGCCTCTGGCCGCCAGTGCCATACCTGTTTCTCTGCCGGTACCGGATCTTACGGGTGTGCGTGTCCTGGTCGTGGATGACAACCGGGAGAATTGTCGTATCTTGTGCGCACAAATGGAAGGGTGGGGTTTGCGTTGTGAGTGTGCTCTGACTGGAGCCGATGCCCTGGTCAGTCTCTTAGATGCCAATGGACAGGAGGACCCCTTCCAACTTGCTATCCTGGATTTCTCCCTACCCTGGATGAACGGTGAAGAATTAGGGCAAACCATCAAAGCCGATCCCAGGATTGCTGGCACTCTTTTGCTTCTCGTGACCTCTTCAGGGCAACCGGGCGAAGCCGCAAGACTCCAGAAGAGCGGCTTTTCGGCTTATTTAGTCAAACCAGTCCGTGCTTCAGTTCTTCATGACGCGCTCTCAAGTGTCTGGATATCTCATCTGCATGGGTACAGCACTCAACTCGTTACTCGTCACAGCCTCGCTGAGCAACGGTCCGTGAACAGCCCTTTAGCGGAAGAGATGCCTCGTACATTGAGAGTGCTACTGGCTGAAGACGACATCGTCAATCAGAAGGTGGCGATGCGCAAGCTGGAAAAGCTATCCTGCCGCGTGGATGTTGCCGCCAACGGCAAGGAAGCCATCGAAATGTGGGAGAAGTTACCCTATGACCTGGTCTTTATGGATTGTAACATGCCGGAAATGGATGGTTACGAGGCCACGCGTGCAATTCGTTTAAGGGAAGGCATGAAGAAGCACACACCCATCATTGCCATGACGGCAGGTGCAATGAGAGAAGATCAGGAGAGATGCCTGGGCTCCGGAATGGATGACTACCTCTCAAAACCGGTTCATCCTGGCAGACTCACGGAGGTTCTTGAACGATGGACCCAGCGATCGGGGGAACTGTAATAGGCGATATGCAGTGAGGCAGCCACTTCTCCTGGAGCAGGAATTCTTGTTCTGACTTCAGGCAATTTGCCCGTCCCCTTTTACCCACTCTTCCCTTTTGTCCGTCCCCCCAACCCTAGCCTTGAGCCCCGATCAGATTTCCCCCCGTCTATCCCCTGTTCCCTGCCCTCAAGGTACCTGGATCACCTCTGCCCGGATCAGATCCACTCGATCTTTAGGTTTGTCATTGTCCACCACGGGCCCTGCTCCAATTTTGTCAACCACTTCAAGACCGCTGACCACTTTCCCGAAATTGGTATATTTCCCGTCCAGCGATGGCTGAGAGTCCAGGCAAATGAAGAAGGATGTAGAGGCGCTGTCCATTGCCTCGCCGCGGGCCATTGACACGGTCCCCTTTTCATGCTTCAAGTCACTCAACTCTGCCTGAAGGTTCCTGACGAACTTGCCCATCTTCTCCTGCGAAACCGGCGTTGTCCGGGTGCTGAGATCGCCTCCCTGGATCACGAAGCCCGGCACGATGCGATGCCAGCTGGTACCGTCGTACAGGCCAGCCTTGGAGAGATTGAGGAAGTTCCGAACGTGTTCCGGCGCCAATTGAGGGAAGAACTCCAGTTCGATCTTCCCCAGGCTGGTCTCCAGCACCACATGTTGCTTTTTCATTTCCTCCTTGGTTGCTTCAGCAAAAGGAATCGGGGGAATCGGCCGCAGGTACGCATTCTTGATCTCCACCCGCTGCCTGGCCATCTGATTGGTGTCAGCAGGCACCTCCGATATTTTATCCACCACGGACATGCCCTCGACCACGTGCCCCCAAGCCGTATACTGCTTGTTGAGCGAGGGCTGGTCTGAGACACAGATGAAGAACTGAGATCCAGCGCTATTGGGCTCGCCAGGAAACAACACGGCGGAAACAATCCCACGTTCATGAGAAATATCGTTGAACTCTGCCTTCAGCTTGCGTAGACCGCCAGTGCCGTACAGGGCTCGCTTGGAGGGATCCTTGCTCAACGGATCGCCGCCCTGGATGATCCCCCGCAGGATCACTCGGTGAAACGCGGTCCCATTGTAGAACCCGGATTTTACCAGGCCGGTGAAATAGTTGACGTGGTTCGGAGCCTTTTCCGGAAAGAACTCAATTACGATTTCTCCCATTGACGTTTCCAGAACTGCTTGAAGCTTTTTGAGTTCCTCTACCGATAGCGACGACACCGGGAGTGTGGGGTTGGAAGCAGGTGTGCCAGGCTTCCGGGTTTGAGCCGGCGCAGTGACAAACAGAGAAAGAGACAATACCACCACAAAGCTGACGATCACACACCTTGAAAAAGTGCGTTTCATTGGAGCGACCCCCGTTTCTCTGAATTTTATCGTGACTCCCGATGGGCTTCCAAGGTTCATCTTTTCAAGCCTACCATACTAACCCCCAGGAATTGAACACTCGGTCAAATCCCGGAATGTGCCGCTTTGGCATATTCCCCTAAGGGGATCTGCCAAAATGGCACACTTCCGCCCGAAGATTCGGTTCAGCATTGTGGAAGATACTCGTAACCCGCCGATTTCCAAGGCCATTGAAACTTCCTGGGCTTTGGCCTGCATCTTGCATTCAGGTCTGACGAAAAGCGATTTCGAGGGGAAGCTAATGAAACTCACTTTAGAAAGGATCATTGAAACTATGCGTAAGCGAAAGCTCCTTTTCCTGTCATTGATAATGGCTACACTGGGGATTGGAGTTCTGATCGGGACCCTCATTAACCATTCGGTCCAGGCAGAGAAAACGAGATTCAATCCAGGGGCAACAGCCCTCTCTATTCCATCCCCTTCCCAGTTGTCTTCCGAGTTCTCCAAGGTGGCCAAGATGGTGGAACCCGCCGTGGTGAACATCAACACTGAGACCGTCATCAAACATCCTCGTGTGAATCGTCGGACTCCCGGGGGAGACCAGGGAGAGGATCCCTTTGATTTTTTTGAACGGTTCTTCGGAGGCCCCATGGATAACCCGGGACGGGACATGAAAAGCCGGGCTCTGGGTTCCGGCTTTGTGGTCGATCCCAAGGGGTACATCCTGACTAACTTCCATGTGGTCGAGAGGGCCGACAGTATCAAGGTCAAGCTGTACAACGGCGATGAGTACCCGGCCAAGGTGATTGGCAAGGACGATAGGACAGACCTTGCGGTCGTCAAAATCGAGGCTAAAGCGGATCTCCCAACCATCAAGATGGGAAACTCCGACGCCGTGTCGGTTGGAGACTGGGTGCTAGCAGTCGGCAGCCCATTCGGTTTGGAGCAAACCGTGACTGCAGGCATCATCAGCGCCACAGGTCGTGCCACCGGCGGGCAGTTCCAGAGGTTTCTACAGACTGACGCGGCCATCAACCAGGGCAACAGCGGTGGACCGCTAGTCAATCTGGCCGGCGAAGTGATCGGGGTGAACACCGCCATTATTCGGCCCGCGCAGGGCATCTGTTTCGCCATCGCGAGCAACCTTGCTCATTGGGTCGCCGGTTGGTTGATTAAGGACGGACGCATTCGGCGCAGCTTCATC
>JBGPHY010000611.1:0-4015 GCA_041484625.1 Terriglobia bacterium
CATCGAAACCGAACGACAGATGCTTTACCCGATTTTCCTGCCTTCCTGAACAACCTATCCTCGACCGCATCCGTGATCGAAAACTGTAACCCTATTGTCATCCATCTTCTCCATCCGATGAAGCATGGATGTGTAGTTGACATGAAGAGTCATTGATGACTCCACGCCCTGTAGTAGTCTCCGATACACCACGAACCGAGAGTCTTATTATTAATGGCTGCCAACCCACAGTCTCCGGGGTTCCGAATGACGGGAAGCGGCAAATCAGGGTCATCCAAATCGCTAGACGATCCATGACAGGATGCATTGTCCACCACCACAACGACCCGTTGCAGAGGGAAATCTTCTTTCCGAGAACAAACCACCGAATCCAGACATTCGCGAACATGCTTTCCTGCGCTCCACTCGACAATTACAATGTCAGGACAAACACGCATTATTGTTCCACTTACCGTCTTCTTTGGTTGGCGCGCCCCGCCGGATGAATTCCACAATTCACTATCAGGTCTTGTCACACCTCAGGATCTCCAGGAATCGCTGTGAAAGCTGCTCCTCAGTAAACTCCGAAGGCACTTCGCAGGGCCACTTTTCCGCAGCACAAGCGTGGAAAAAATTGTTAATCGTAATTGCATCCCTGCAAACCTGCTTCGAATCTACCAGGAAGAATTGTGGCAAGGCGGATGCCCCCTGCCAGACCGCGCCATCTCTTGGGGTTACAGCCAGGACTGGTTTGCGAGCTGCCAGGTAGTCAAAGAACTTGAGGGGGATGGTAGGTGGCGCCACGGTTAAGAGCAACAATCCGTCCGAAGCCATAAGCCGCAATGACAACTCCTCCCTTGAAACTGCGGGCTCCACCAGGACTTCCCACCCTTGAGCCATGAACTGTTCTCTGTAAAATTCGAGTTCCTCTTTGTCGCGTGGTTCAAGCGAACCAATGAATGTCACTTTGCCTTTCGATCCTGTCGAGCGCACCCCTGCCAGGAGCACTTCCAAGAGGAACTTTGGTCTTCGAGTGTTTCTCGAACCAGTGAAACGTCCCGCATGGACAAGATCAAGTCGTGCCGAATTTCGGGAAGCGACTGGCCAGACTCGGTTGTTGCCGTATGCGAGAGGACAGGCATTGTATAGTACCGTGATCTTTCCCTTCGTAAATGGAAGCCGTTTTTCAAGCAATTCCTTCCACACAGGTGAGGTCACAAGAACATGGTCGGCAGATTGGAGGGTCCTTCTCTCCAAACGTCCTTGCCTCCAGTGCTGCAATGAGAGTTCCTTCAGCAGGGGTTGGAGCGGCTCGTCGAGCCAGCCGTCCCGCATGTCAATAATCAGTCGGGAGCGCAACCGATTGGCCAGCAGATATGAGCCCACATGGGAGGACTCAGGGGGGTTCGAAGAAAGCACCCAACTGGAGTTTCCTGCGTGTTTCAAAACAAGGGGATGATGCGCGGCTCTGCGAGCCCAGATGATAGTTGGGTCTGGGACTAAGAGTAGATACGCTATGAGCCGCCGCAATCGACTGGGGCGGCGACGCGATGTGTATTGATAGATTCCCTCCTCCACGTCACCATACAGGCAGAGGGGATCGGCAATGGTGATTTCCAGGCCCCAAGAGGTCTCAACGACTCGATCGGACCGGCCAGCACGCACCATAAGGGTAAAAACCTGTCGCGAGGAGAGCCAACGGATGAAAGCAGCAATTCGAAAGGAGCCGATTGATCCATAATTCCCCCAGAAGGGTGCAATGATAGTCATCTTTTTCTGGAGGTTAGTGGCATTGATAAGAGAGGCTTCATCCCCGCTTTTTCTGCTCATGGGTTGTCACCGCTCCCTGGTGGAAATCCAGACTTCTCTTTCGCATTCTACCGAAACCTGAGCTAGCAAGTCAGGAGGCAGCAGTTCTTCTTTCCTGAGCACCGTGGTGGAAAAGCCTGCATCATTTAACCGAAGCAGGATGTCTGTTCCATACTGCCGAACATGATCAGGTTGGCCGAAAAGGAGCGTTCTGGCATCGGCATCAATGATCGACGGGTCCTTGTGAGTCGTCTGACTTTCCATGGGTACTTGAATGCTAGCCCAACCGTTTCGTCTGAGTACTCTTTGAAGTTCGCCCAAAGCTTTCCGATCGTCGCGAATGTGTTCCAGAACATGGTTGCAGATCACTGCGTCGAAAACCCCATCAGGAAATGGAAGGGCCGTAACATCCGCCTGTACCATACAAAAGCCAGCCTCGATGTTTACCGAGACATACTCGAAGCTCTTGCGAAGTTCTTGCTGAAGGCAGTTCTCCGGGGCAACATGTAGCAGCCGGCCACTCGACGAAATCTTGTTCTTTTCCCAGAGGTGAACCATGGCAATCCAAAGCAGGCGATGGCGCTCGAGTGAACCGCAAACAGGGCACATTGCGTTTGACCGTGGGTTGACTCCGGCAGGCCAGAGCGTACGAAAGTGACCACGGCAGATGGGACAGTAGTATTTTGTGCCGGCGTACAAGGCTCTTCTGATGAGTCTTCTGAGTTGAAGGGGGACCATTATGTTGCCGAGCAAACTTGCTCTGTATTTTGACTCCTGTCACGTATTGAGCATTTCATAGTAGATGCCGGCCAAATGCTCCGCTTGCGTCAGCGCATTGTACTCTGCTTCCACGTGCCGCCGGCCCTGCAAACCCATCTCTGGCCATTTCTCCGGGTTTTCCACCAACCAGAGGAGATGCTTTACGATTCCGTCGACGTCTCTTTCTTCGGCCAAGAGTCCACTCTGGCCATGTTTCACGATAGCGGGAATATCGCAATGGGTTGTGCTGACAATAGGCATTCCTGTTGCCAACACTTCAATCAGGCTCACCGGCGCGCCTCCTTCGGTGTCGCCATCCTCTGAAGTTACACTGGGAGACAGGAAGAGGTGATGCCGATAGCACTCTTTCCGAAAAACATTGTAAGGTTGAAACCCTAACAGTCGCGTTCTGGCATGTAATCCGTGTCTGTCCATTGTATCAAGGATCCGTCGTTTTTCAGACTGACTGCGCGGTTCGTGGTCAGCGTCACCGATGATGGTGATGGCAATGGGAACCTCCTGCTGAAGGCGCCCCAGAGCCTCTAGGGCGTAAGGGATTCCTTTTTTCTCTCGAAAGGAGCCTGCAATTAAGACGCGTAAGTCTTCAGTTCGATCCCAGGTTCTTGGTTTGAAATCTAAACGGTCAAGGGGCACACCGAGATGATGGATCTTCACTAAAGACGCAGGGCACCCCAGTTCCATCAGACAACGTGCCATGTGGGGCCCCTCACACAGTACTAGATCGACCTGACGAAACAACTCCAGGTACCTATCTCGCCAGGCAGAATCCTGTCTTGGAAGGTAGTTGACGTCAAGCCCGTAAAACGCGACAACGTGCTTGAGTCCGAGCTGCCTAGCCGCTTTGGAATTGGCCCAGCCGACATTACCGAAATGAGAGTGAAGGATTCTGGCTTGATACCCCCGAGCGGCTCGAACCAAAAATCCATAATGCCGGCGGATCCCAAGTTTCCGCATTGCCCTGTCAAAGTACTGCATGTAGAGGGGAACATCGGTATAGGCATGCAAATTGGGTATGGGGAATTGCTTTAGATTCAAGGTCTCGTTGCATAAGATATGACTCTCAATTGATGCCGGTAGCAAACGGATTTGATGGTAAAGCCAGGGTTGAGTTTGCGGAAGCCAGCAAGGCACCGCATGGCACACCACAACTCTATCGTCAGTCTTGGATTTAGTGGTCACTGTTCTTTTCTTCTTCCTCCAATCGAGTCCATGAAATGCGATCATGGACTGAGAAAAAACGAATCAGCTTTCCCGTTATGTCATAAGGATAGGGATCTACATGTTGTGCCGGGAGTCACAAGACTCGGTGGTAGAGCGAGTCCGAGTTTACGGCGACCGGATAGGGAGACCTTGAATGCTGTTGTCTGTTCATTGGAGTTCATACCCTCAACTTGAATGTAAGAAACAGAAGCCTACCTCAGCTTTTCGAGATCTTTTCTCGGAGCAG
>JBGPHY010000612.1:0-4001 GCA_041484625.1 Terriglobia bacterium
AAAAGCCGATTTGCCCACTCGCTGTGCGGCACCGCTCAGCGAGTGGCTTACGTGGCCCCCGCCCTCCCGCAAGACGAGGAAATGCGCGCTCGCATCGCACGCCATCGTCTGGATCGCCCTTCTACTTGGACAACCTTCGAGGAGCCCATGGAGATTGCCAACGTGGTGGATCAGCATGCTCTCTCTTTTGACATCCTTCTCCTGGATTGTCTTACCCTCTGGTTGAGCAACTGGTGTTGGGAGCACCGCAGTCAAGCAAGTGGGCAGCTAGAATGCTCGGTGCTTGGGGAGCTTGAACGATTGTTGGTGGCAACTCGAAAAGCGCACTTGATTGTCGTGAGCAACGAAGTGGGCTGCGGCATTGTTCCCGCATCGATTCTTGGGCGGCAGTTTCGCGATTTGCAGGGAATGGTAAATCAAAGGGTCGCCGGTGCAGCTCAAACGGTTTACCAGATGGTCGCGGGTATTCCGGTCTTGATCAAAGCTTCCGATGCGCCTCCCGCGTGAACATGAGAACGGTGACATTCATGGAAGCTATCAGGGATTGCTCGAATGACAAATCTCACGTGACGGCCTTAGTGAGAAACCTGGTCCTTCTGGCTAGTTTCCTGGCGCTGACTGCTTGTGGGACTGGGTCGTCAGGATCGGACAGTCCGCCTGCGACAAAGCGTTTGCCACCTCAGCGAATCATTTCCCTCTCCCCCAACGTCACAGAAATTCTGGAGGGTGTGGGCGCCTTCGATCGGGTGGTGGCTGTTTCAGACTTCTGTGACTATCCTCCTGCGACCCAAAAACTGCCACGAGTAGGGGGGTGGCAGACCACCAGCATGGAACAGGTGAACGCCCTGCGGCCCGATCTGGTCATTCTGACGCAGCCCCAAGGTCCTTTTGTCCAAGCGCCTCTGAATGCACTCGGACTCAAAACTCTGGTCGTCAACGGCTTGACCTTGCAAGAGGCGGTCCAGGCCATTGAGCAGATCGGAAGGGCCACCGGTAACGAAAGCGAAGGCGAGAGCCTGGCCAGGCAAGTCCAGGCTACATTGGATGGAGTTCGGGCTAGAACCCAACATCTGGCTCGCCCCAGGGTTCTCTGTGTAGTGGACCGGGTGCCTGGAACACTGCGGGATATCTACACGGCGACGGAAGGTAGTTTTCTTTCGGAACTGATAGAGATCGCGGGCGGACAATGCATCTCGCCCCGGGCCGTTGGCGGTTACACGAAGATGTCTATTGAAGCCGTGGTTACTCTGAATCCTGAGATCGTTATCGATATGGTCCAGGGAGCCAAGGGAAGGTTTGCGGAGAACGCCGGTCAGGTGTGGCATCAACTGTCTGAGGTTTCTGCCGTGCATGACAACAAGATTTACCCGATACGCAATACCTCTGTTCTGCATCCTTCTCAGTTTGTAGCGGCGACAGCTCGCTGCTTTGCCAAAATCATTCACCCTGAGGTCTTCCAAAATGAAGCAATCCCTTGAGCCACTTGAAGCAGCGCGGAAGAGTGGCTGCTCCTTGATCAGGGCAAGCGGGGTCAGCTTTGGCTATTCCAGTCTCTCCCGCGTCATCAAAGAGGTGTCACTTTCTCTCGAACAGCCGAGTCTGGCTGCATTGATCGGGGCCAACGGGTCGGGCAAGACAACCCTGATTCGTCTGCTGGCTGGACTACTCACGCCAACCCATGGAGCTGTCTATCTTGAGGAGGAACTACTTTCAAAGATCCCCAGAGAGCGAATTGCCCTGCGAATTGCCTATGTTCCCCAAACGAATGCCATGATTTTCCCCTTCACGGCTCTTGAAGTGGTGCTGACTGGGCGAACTCCCCATACCTCGCGGTTTCAGTTCGAAAACCGATCGGACCGTGAAAAGGCTCTGGCAGCTCTTGAGACAGTCGGAGCGGCGCATCTCGCGTTTCGTCCAGTCACTCGGCTTTCAGGCGGCGAACGTCAGCTCATCGCTCTGGCTCGGGCTCTGGCCCAAGAACCGCAATGCCTGATGTTGGATGAGCCTTCGTCTTCTCTCGACCTCAAGCAACGTGCCGGATTGATTCGCACTTTGCGCCATCTGCGGGACCGGCGGGGTTTGTCTGCCATAGTCGTGACACACGATTTGCAGTTGTTGGATCCGGCCTTCGACGGAATCTTCGCCTTGCGAGCCGGAGAATTGGTGGCAGAAGGCAGCCCTGCACAGGTCCTGCAAGACGAAGTGCTCTCACGGATCTATGACGACCCATGTATTCGCTCGTGGAAATTCAACCAGCATACTCTCGTCTGGTCGGAGGCCTAGATGGTCCAGACACAGCTGCTCACTTCATCGGAGCCGAAGAATGCCGACTCCACTATCGACGTGTCTTCAATGGCTGTCTCTACCCAAGTTCGTTTTGGGAAAACCATCATCGTTCTTTCGCTGATTCTAGTAGTCGCTGCTCTGATCAGTTTATGGGCGGGTTATCGTGTGATGAACTTCAGGGATCTGTTCCAGGATCCAGTGATGCAGACTGTGCTGTTCCGGTTACGCCTACCTCGTGTCCTTTTGGCTGCGTTCGTGGGGGCTTCACTGAGTGTCGTGGGCGCTGCTTTGCAGGCCATGTTTCGCAATCCGCTAGCTGAACCCTTCACTCTGGGAGTCTCCGGTGGGGGAACGCTGGGGGCCAGCGTTGCCATCGCCCTGGGGTGGGGAGCCAGCGTCTCGGGAGTGCCGTTAGTGTTCTTGACAGCGTTCGCGGGTTCTGGCGTGGCAGTGTTGATCGTCTACCGGCTGTCTCGGACCGCCGGAGTTGTTCTTCCCGGCATGATTCTTCTGGCCGGCGTGGTCATGAATCTCATCGCAGGCGCTGGTGTTCTCATCCTGCAATATCTGACGAACTACACTCGGGCGCTGCAGATCCTGCGCTGGACGATTGGCAGCCTGGACGTAGTGGGCTACGGGCTGGTCACCCGGCTGTTCTGTTTTGTCCTTCCGGGGTGGATCATCTTGCTTTATCTGGCGCGAGATCTGCATTTGCTGGCAATGGGTGACGACGTTGCGGCGAGTCTGGGTGTGAATGTGAGGCGTTGTGAGCGCCTCATCTATTTGTCAGCTTCCTTGATTGTGGGTGTCGCCGTGGCGGTTGGAGGCACGATCGCTTTTGTGGGTTTGATTGTCCCCCATGCAGTGCGGCTCTTGTTTGGAGAGGATGTTAGAGTGGTTCTTGTTGGCTCGTTTCTCCTGGGAGCATCCTTCTTAATGCTAGCCGACGCACTGGCGCGCTCTGTGCTGGGCAGTGGGGAACTGCCCGTCGGAGCCGTGACGGCTCTGGCCGGAGGCGTCATGTTTCTTTGGCTGCTGCGTCGGCACCAGCGTTATACAGCCTTCTGAGAGGGATCGGCCTGCCATGTCTGGTGTTTATTCAATCGAGCGATCCGGTCGAGAGTTTCCGCTCCGCATCATATGCCTTACGGAAGAAACCACGGAGACGCTGTATCTTCTTGGGGAAGACCATCGCATTGTGGGTGTATCCGGATACACGGTGCGTCCTCCTGCGGCTCGCCTGAAGCCGAAGGTGTCTGCGTTTATCAATGCCAAAATCGACAAGATCGAGGCGTTGGAACCCGACCTGGTGTTGGCCTTTTCCGATCTTCAGGGGGACATTGTCCGGGAATTGGTCCGACGAGGTCTCACCGTTTTCACGTTCAACCAGCGCAGTGTTAACGAGATTCTTCAAATGATCAAGATGCTGGCTCGCCTGGTGGGTGCCTCCGAACGAGGGGAGGCGCTGGTGGGTCAACTGCAGAGCGGGCTTCAGGCCATCGAGATCTCCGCGGCTTGTTTCCCACGCCGTCCGCGTGTCCTGTTTGAAGAATGGAAAGATCCACTGATTAGCGGAATTCGCTGGGTGGAGGAACTGATTGAGATAGCCGGCGGTGACCCTATTTTTCCCGAATTGCGAGTCCATGCGCTGGCCAAAGATCGGATCATTAACCCAAACCAAGTGATCGAACGAGACCCGGAAGTGATCATAGGAT